>JAOMOG010000030.1 GCA_028353405.1 Candidatus Poseidoniaceae archaeon
CGCTCTACCAATAGATGATGAATTCGTTCTTTCTGATTATCCAACATTGAATCATATGATTGAATATATCAACAAAATGACTGGAGGGGCTGCAACTGTAGTTGCCGCACCTGTAGTGGCTGCAATAGAGGTGGTAGAACAACCACAACCAACAGTCCAAACCATTAAGCCACAATCATCTGATAAATTGGTTGATTTGTCGACATCAGAAATAACTCCAGTTGTTGTGGAAGTCGTAGTCGCTCATACCGGCTATCCTGCTGATTTTATTGAATTAGACCAAGACTTAGAAGGTGAATTAGGAATTGATACGGTTAAGCAAGCGGAGATTATGGCAGATATTCGTGAAAAGTTTTCCTTACCTATTGACGATGATTTTGTTTTATCAGATTATCCAACATTGAATCATATGATTGCCTATATCGCTAAGATGACTGGTGGTGAAGTGGTTACACAAGCCCCAATTATAGTTGCAACTCCACAACCAGTAGAGGAGATTGTTGAGGATAAACCCATCCCAGTTCCTTCTTCAGTCGGTTCAGCAAATATTGAAGAGAAATTAGTTGAAGTCGTAGTCAGCCACACCGGATATCCAGCTGATTTCATTGAAATGGATCAAGACTTAGAAGGTGAATTAGGAATTGATACGGTTAAACAAGCAGAAATTATGGGAGAGATTAGAGATATTTTCGCCCTCCCAGTAGACGATGATTTCGTACTCAGTGATCATCCAACCTTGAATCACTTTAGCGCCTATATCGCCAAGATGGTAGGTGGAGATAGTGTCGATGAACCAGTGGTTAGCAATACTCAGTCACAGCTACCAAAGGTTGAAGAAATCACAATAGAGAAACCTAGTAACGATGTTGTTTCAACAACGAGAAGATGGCAAATAGAAATCGAAGAATGTCTTGGAACTAGCCAACCTATTTCTCTTGACGGTACAGTAGTCATCACAGTTGATGGTTGGGGAATTTCCGAAGCATTCGCTCAAAGAATGGAGCAACGTGGATTGAAAACGGTATTGGTTGGCTTTGAATCTGCAATCAGAGACATGTCCACTCAGGAAGAATCAGGAAGAATTGTTTACAGGTGTGATCCAGAGAATTCACAACATCTCGAGGATGTATGTGAGCAGTTAAACCAACATAATGTCACAGCAGTCATTCATATGGCCTCCTTGAAACTGGCTAGTGAATCTTGGTCGGATGACTCTTATCCTTCAAGTCAAATTGCTATGTCTGCACATGGTTTCTTTTCATTGTTGAAAGGATTGGACAGTAAACTTGCAGGTCAATCATCTGGATTAGTCGCTTCGATCAGCGCTATGGATGGCCGACATGGAAATCGCGGTGAGAGATTCAACTCATTGCAAAGTGCGGCCACTGGCGTTACCAAATCATATTCCTTTGAACAACCACACTTACGATGTAGAGCCTTTGATCTACACCCAGAATTAATCCTGCAAGCACAACAAGCAGCTCAAATTATTGACGAGGATTTGTTTGAATTAGGTGGAGATGTTGAAATTGGAATCGATCGGGATTTGAGAAGATGGACGCTAGTAGCATTTGCTGAAGATTTAGAATCGCAAAGAGAACCACTAACAAATGAGGATACTTGGATTGTGTCCGGTGGCGGGTCTGGGGTTACTGCAGCATCTGTAATCGGTGTATCTAAGGCAAGTCCAGATGCTGGCGCACACTTTGTTTTACTTGGGCGCTCCAATCTAATAGAAGAGTGCCAATCATGGATTAATTGGACAGAACAGCAACTAAATGATGAGAAAATGGCATTGCGACAAACCATGACCGATGCTAACGAAGAAGGAAAGGTAACAATGGTAGAATGGAATAAGGAGTGGCAAAAATATACTCGTTCACTCGATATTTACAATACAATTCAGCAGATTGCTGACACAGGAAATTCAGCACAGTATTGTTCGGTCAATGTAACGGATGCAGAAGGTTTGGCAGAACTAGGTGCTAACCTTGGAAGAAAGATAACTGGTATTCTTCACGGCGCAGGTCTGGAAGATTCAAAATTAGTTGCTGATAAATCTAATGAAATTTTCAACAATGTAGTTCGCGTTAAGGTTGATGGTTGGAGGGCTTTATTGGGCGCAGTCCACGCAAGTGGTAGTGAGAATCCTAGATTCGCGTGTTGTTTCACCAGCGTAGCCGGTCGCTTTGGTAACGGTGGTCAAACTGATTATGCAGCGGCTAATTGTGTCCTAGATAGTGAAATGACACGCTTGACAGCAAGTGGAACTTGTCGTGCGGTTGCAATTGGTTGGACCGGCTGGAGAGATGTTGGTATGGCTACAAGAGGTTCAATAGAAGCGGTCTTTGAAGCAGCAGGAATTGAAACATTGTCTGTTGAAGAAGGAGTATCTATCTTTGTTGATGAAGCATTATCTGGTGGTAAGAGAAGAGTAATCGGTTGCGGTAGCCTTGGTATAATGAATCGCTTTGATATCTTCAGAGATGCACCATTACGCCTTCCTGCAAAAATGGCAGCACTAATAGCAGACCCCGCCCGATTCCCATTCATTGACAAAGTCAACAAGATAGACGAAGATCAATCCTTGACTACACAATCTACTCTTAGTGCAGCAGATCATCCATTCTTAATCGACCATGCAATAGAAGGAGTTCCATATCATCCAGGGGTAATGGCACTGGAAATGTTTGCCCAAAATGCACTATTATTGCGCCCTCAAACCTGTTTAGCAGGATTTGAAGATGTACAATTCGGATTGCCGGTAAAGTTACTAAAGGGCGAGATGACCGTTAGAGTTGAATCTACTCTAGACAAACAAGATGGCCAATTATCATGGGTAAAATGCCGACTAGTAAGTGATTTAACGAATTCAAAGGGAGAAGTGTTCGGAGAAAGAGAGCATCATCAAGCAACGGTTCGCTTAGTTGAAAAATGCGATGATATTTGCCCATTCCTTGAAGCAGAGGTTGGAATGATTCCAGCGATTGGAACTCCGCCTATGGGTGAATTATTGCATACCTCCGCATTCATCTACCTGCGATATTTCCATGGCCCTAGATTCCAATCCCATGGCGGAATTATTAGGGGTGTTGGCGATGATTCAATGCCTGGTGTGGATGGAATTGCATTGATGCGACACCAACTACCACAAAGCGATCAATGGGCTGTAGAATCACAAGGAGAGTTAATCCTCTTGGAAGCACTACCAATGTTAATCGAGGCAGGGTTCCAAAACGCAGGTTTGGTTGCTATGGAAAGTGAAAATTTCTCTTCCCTGCCTGTTGGCATTGAATGGACTTGCAACTTACGGGTGCCAGAAAAGGATGAAGTATTGAGATTACGCAGTATTCGTACTGCAGTTGAAGATGCTGGAATTACAGTTCACGATGTCGTTATTGTAGGTGATGATGATGCACCAGTATTGGCATTGAAAGGGCTACGTTTGAAGGCGATGGCTCCAGTACCTGAATATCAACAATTCACTTTGCCAAGATAATCTGGGGCATGGGTTGAATTGATTCGGATGAGTGGAGTAATTATGCAGCCGAAGGTAGAGATGCTCACACCACCTCAATTACCAGATGCTCCAGTTATTGCATGTTATAGATGCGAGGTGCAAGATTTTGCACTGGAGGATGTTGTCTTGGCCAATGCCGACGAAGTATCTTCCTTTGTAACGGATAAGAGGCGAATGGAGCATTTGAGTGGGCGTTGGTTGCTACAATACTCTCTAATTCAATGGGGTATAGAATCAATCGAGGAGATTGAAGTTCGGCGTAATGAGCTACGAGCGCCGAGCCTAGAATTCATTCATGGAATGTGGAGGAATGAGTCATTGCCTAGTATTTCTATTGGTCACGGTAACGGTTGGGCCTATGTTGCGTTGATAGAATCTAATTGGACTATTGGAATTGATGCTGAACCAAGTGATAGAGGAATTGCCGATAATGCGTTAGATCTAATGGCAAGCGGTGATGAATTACAACAAATTCGCGAAAACCCTGAAATGGCAATTCGTAGTTGGACTGCTAAAGAATCTGTGCAAAAAGCAATGCGCATGGGGATGAAATTAAATCCACGTGAAATTGAAATTCCTATTGGAAAAGAAATATGTGATATTTCAATTGAAAAATCAATTTTGCAATTGAGAAATTGGATGCATAATGAGGTTCATATCAGCCTCGCGTGGCTAAGAGGGAATGGCCAAATTCGTAGTGAAGAAGACGAACTTTTAGATGCTACCAGGGAAGCGATGAGTTCTGGGCAAGAATGGCAAATCGGCTGCAACTCAACGAGGAATAATAGTTGAATATTATTTTGTCCAAAAACGACTTTCTTGCCAAGGTAATCCTAGAGCGATTCCGATCTCTGTTAGAATTACATAATTGAAGATAAGATATAGTAAGTAGGATGAAATCAAAACAGTAAGTGAAATATTGATGATTCTCTTTCTCTCTCGCTTTGCTTGGTCAATAGTGCAAACTCCTTTGGAACGGAAGTACAGAACCAATCCACTGATTATCAAAATTACAGACAATGCCGATAAGGCTGGTCTGAACCATTGGTATCCATCAAGTCCCCAATACAAGGTGTCGGAGATTGCTGCAGCAGAGGATACACTAGCAAGTCCGAATAGTACCAAAACTATCGAAGGAAGACAACACATAGATGCAAGTACTGCAGAGCCAGAAATCAACTTCCACATTGATTTAGATTCATCAAGCAGTGATAGTGGTTCCTCAAGAGAAGATTCCTTTTCTTCAGCCTCGGACATATTCTCATCTCCCTAGTATAGATTAAGTCAAAGGTCTACATTGCGTATTTCAGGTGTTTGGTCAGCCAATAAGAATTCAAGCATTGCAGCCCACATTACAAACTCCATACTCTGTTCCAACTCCTGTTGGCCACCTACTTCTGCCACCATGTTATCTAGAGTATCTGAAGGGGAATGGTATGCATCATAATCTGCATCGTAAGCACCGAGGTGGAAAATTGTTTGAGCACCAAGGTCACGGAATGTAACGTGGTCTGAACGACCAAAGGTATCTTCGTGAACGTCCATTACTAAATTGTCGTGTTCATCCCAATGCTGGTCACAACCTGCACCATATGAACCATCAATGGTCAGATTTCTAGGTGCTTTTAGAATGTTGAAGTGGACATCATCAAGAATAGTTGTAATGGCGACATCTTGTACCTCAGGATCAGCATCAGGCCCTGACCATGCATGGTAAGGGAATGGGTCTCCGTTTGACTTGTGTGCAGGCCAAGACATTCCCATCATATCCATATTGATGTAGAATTCAAGCTCTTTGTCTTTAGGAAGACAGTAGTCACAATCATTGTTAGCGAATGCACTGGAACCACGAAGACCTTCTTCTTCGCTGGACCATAATGCTAGGAAGGTGTCACATTCGAAAGTTAAGTCTACAAAAGCACGAGCGAATAGCATCATAGAAACAGTACCTGCTGTATTGTCGTAAGCACCTTCGTATGTGCCACCGCCAGGTGGACCGCCGGGTGGTGCGATATCCATGTGGGCACCCATTCCTTGAACGCAGTTATCGTTACGTCCTTGTTTCCAAGCAATGACATTCAGACTCTCCGGTTCTGTAGGGTTACCGTGATCAGTAACTCTGAGGATATGGGTGTCATATCCAAGTCCTTCGAAGTGACCGTGGAAGAAGGATGCCGCTCTTTCGAATGCAGGATTAGGGCTTCCCATCCAACGATTGACATATCCACCGCATTCAGTGGAATCGGTACAAACACTTGTGATGAATTCCATCTTATCAAACCAGTCTTCACCGTTTACAATAGGCATGGCTTCTTCAATTTCAAGAATTACTTTACTAGAAGTTCCATCTGGATGAATTAGGGTTAGATTTGCATCGGTAGTGTATGGGGTCGTGAGTAGTTTTGCATTGATGACATCATCGCCTATTACCTCAATCATACCATCCAATATCACGCTTCCATTAACGAATAAAAGAATGTCTCTAGGTGCCTGTAAACGGTAGCCATCACCATCTAGTAAAATGTCATGCCATTGCCCAGTCTTGATAGTAACTTCACCTGGAGCAAGGTAGTCAATTAGAATAATTTCCTTCAAATCAACATTTGGAGTTTCGTTATCACCAAAACATCCAGCAAGAGGTGCCAAGAAGATAATTGCGATAATTGCAAAGGATTTGACTGACTTTGACATGATGCTCACCATTTGCGGGCTAATTCACTACTTGATATGTTTTCTTATTCGTTGCGAGGAATTCACCTAGAATTAGATTAAGGTGCGGATAGGGGGAGTCGAACCCCCGGCAAAAGGTTGGAAACCTCCTATGATACCACTTCACCATATCCGCTGGTAATCCGTTCCAAAAGCCACTCCTCTTTGAGTGATTCGGTTTTGTTATTACCTATGCAATAATCAACTGGTTTAGTGAATCACTGGTTTTGTGGCGGTGGTGGTGGTAATTGCCCAGACAAACCGAAAATCTTTCTTGTTGGATGGTTCATTCCGTTCTCTATTCTAGCACGAACTAACTGCTCTGCTCGTATTTGTCTATTGGTGGCTTCCTTTATTCTGTTTGACTTGCCACGAATAATCAATAATCCCATCAGGAAGAATAGAACTAAAGCGCCAATAGCTGCTTGAACAAGTGAATTATCGAGGACTTCCTGAAGATAACTATTATCATTTGATTCAGAAGGTTCTGCATAAATGCTGGAATCGATTGCATTCAAACTAATTGTAACCGTATCAAGTGCAACATCAGAACCAGGTTCAGTTGCTTTCAAAACCAGTATGTGTGTGCCGTAGAAATTTGCCTCACCAGTGAAGATAACTGTTTGTGTTTGCCCAGATGTTGCAGAAAAACTGACAATCTGAACACGAGATGCAGCGTTGATTGCAGTCATTGCTTGCCATTCTACTCGTACAGCGAAATCTCCAATCATATCGGTGGTCACAGTACAGGAGAAGGTGAAGTAATCTCCACCAACTATGTCCAATTCAATTGAGTCCGGATCACAGGTCATTTCCGCTTCACCAGCATTTCTTGCAGGGTCATCTGGATAATGATCTGGTTTGAACGCACCCGCACTTTGGTTATCACCCCAGCCATCGCCGTCTCTGTCCAACCACTGACTTTCTTCACTTGGGAAAGCATCATCGTCATCAGCGTAGCCATCACCATCAGCATCAGGACATCCTTTCATCACACCTTGAGTTGCAGTACCAAATTGTAGAGGGCAATAATCACCATTAGTGCCAGCGACTAAATCTCCAAATGTGTCATTGTCGGAATCAAAGTATTGTGAATTATCTCCCAGCCATAAATCATTCAAATCGCTTGCTCCATCTCCATCTTCATCAGGGCAACCATATCGGTCTATTGTTGAAACTCCAACGATTAGAATACATGAATCGGGAGTTGAACCATTCGGATTATCACCATAGCCATCACCATCAGTATCCTCCCATTGGGTCTCATCATCAGGGAATGCATCACTGCCTTGTGAAACACCATCGTTATCACCATCAGGGCAACCGAATGTACCAATATTGGAATATCCTTCTTCGGTTGGACAATCATCTCCTTGGAATCCACTTAGTTCATCACCATAGCCATCACCATCTGTGTCATTCCATTGGCTTGGCTCAGTTGGGAATGCATCTGCACCATCAGAGATATTCCAGCCAGTTTCATTACCTACTGCAATTGTTACATCGGAGTAACCGTCTGCATCAGTATCTGGACAAGCTAACCTGTCCTCTGTAGAATTTCCAGCAGCAAAGCGACAATCATCTTCGAGGTCATCAAAGCCATCGCCATCAGAATCTTGTGAACGTGTAGGGTCGTCAGGGAATGCATCATTATCATCAGAGAGTCCATCTCCATCAGTATCGGGGCAACCATATCCACCTATTGTTGAGTTGCCGAAAACACCAGGACAAGCATCAGGGAATATCCCACTAGCATTGTCACCATAGCCATCACCATCTTGGTCTAGCCATTGACTTGGAGTAGATGGTAATTGATCGATAACATCATCCCATCCATCGCCATCACTATCTAGACAACCAAGCCTATTTCCTTGAGTTGAATTACCCCATTGACCTGTACAGGCATCAGGAGTGACTCCTCCAGCATTATCACCATAGCCATCACCATCAATATCATGCCATTGAGTGATTTCATACGGGAATGAATCTTGGTGGTTTGCCCAACCGTCTTGGTCAAAATCAGGACAACCCAATGTGCTGTTTTGCCATGACTCTCCAGCTATACCTGGGCAGTAATCGGGGAGGTTTCCGCTTGAATTATCACCGTAACCATCGCCGTCACCGTCCGTCCATTGAGTCGGGTCGGTTTTGAACGCGTCTGCTCCATCGGAGGTATTCCAAGTTGAATCAACATCGGAGTAACCATCACCATCGGTATCGGGGCAACCGATTCTGTCTTTGCTTGAATTACCGAAAACATTTGGACACGCATCATCTATTTGGTCATCGATTCCATCACCATCAGCATCACTCCATCGTGTAGGATCCGTTGGATATGCATCAGCACCCTCGAATACACCCCAACCTAATTCTGGGTTGGAATAACCATCGCCATCGCCATCGAAACAGCCAGTCCTATCAGCGGTAGAGTTTCCTGCTACAGTTGGGCAATCATCTCCATTAGTTCCTGATGAATTATCTCCATAACCATCTGCATCGGAATCTACCCATTGACTTGGGTCAGCAGGCCAAAGGTCAGCACCATCTCCTGTT
>JAOMOG010000031.1 GCA_028353405.1 Candidatus Poseidoniaceae archaeon
GACATATTACTACTCGATGTAACACCTCTAACACTTGGAATTGAAACTCTTGGTGGAGTAATGACCACAATGATTGAGCGCAATACAACAATTCCTTCACGACGCTCCGAGATATATTCTACCGCTTCTGATAATCAACCTGCTGTAGAAATACATGTTTTGCAAGGTGAGCGTGAATTCGCAAAAGATAATGTCACACTTGGACAATTCCATCTGGGCGGCATTCCTGCTGCTCAGCGTGGCGTTCCTCAAATTGAAGTCACTTTTGACATAGATGCAAATGGAATCGTCAATGTTAGTGCAAAGGACATGGGTACTGGTAAGGAACAATCCGTTACCATTGAATCCGATACCTCACTAACCGAAGATGAAATTCAATCAAAGATTGAAGAGGCTGAAAGTTTCGCTGAGGAAGATAAAACTCGTAAGGCTAAGGTTGAACTTAGGAATATGGCAGACCAGGTAGTCTACCAAACTCGTCGTACCTTAGAAGAAAATGCTGAGAAGTTAGATGATTCTGATGTAGACCCTGTAAAGTCACTATTGGATGAACTTGAAAAGATGGTTCAGGATGAAGATGGTAAGCCTCTTGATCTAGATGATGTTGATGAAGCATCTATTCAAACCAAGGTAAAGGAAATTGAAGAAGCAATGCACGCTGTATCCTCTAAATTATACGAGGCTGCTGCTGCTGAAATGGCTGAACAAGAAGGCAACTCCGATGCAGACGATGGCGATATCAATGTCGATGGCGATGATACTGTCGTAGATGCTGATTTTGAAGTCGTTGACGAAGATTGATTGTTTTCATCTACGAATATTGTGAAGTAATTGCTAATCTTGTGATTTCTTATTACTGATATTAGAAGCGTTTGGCTTATTGATGAGTGGTTGGTGGCTTGTCTATGAGCGATGCATCAATCCTCTCTGATACCGACCGAACCACCGGTCGAGATGCTCTGCGTAAGAATATTCAAGCTGCACTTGCATTGTCAGGTGCTATTCGCTCAACACTCGGTCCACGAGGTCTTGACAAATTGTTAATCGACGATACTGGACGAACCTTGACTACCAATGATGGAGTCACTGTTCTTGAAACTGCAAAGGTAGAACACCCTGTGGCAAAAATGCTAATCAATGCTTCATCTGTACAGGATAAAATCGCAAGAGATGGCACTACAACTACCGTACTGATCAGTGCAGAAATGTTGAACAATGCTTGGCATCTTGTGACTCAAGGAGTTCACCCCTCAATGATTGCACGTGGTTATCGGATGGCTGAGGATTTCTGCCGAACAGAATTGCCAACTTTCACCATCGATGCTGCGAAAGAGGACCTATTAGTAGCAACCAAAACCGCACTAGCAGGAAAAAGTCATGAGGCAATGCGTATACATTTATCCCGCCTATCGGTTGAAGCTGCTGAAATTATTATCGACACTCAATCAGGTGTAACCATTGCCGACCCAACAAGAGTCAAGGTGCTTTCACAAAGTGGAGGAGTTGTTACTGATTCCCAATTGGTTACTGGATTAGTATTAGCAAAAAAGCGAATCCTTGAAGCAATGCCGAAGAAAATTGGAGCTGGTAAAGTTCTTTTGATGAACGGTGGAATTGAGAGGCGCTCTATGGCATCTGAAATGAAACTAAATGTGACATCTCCTGGTATTCTTCAATCCTTTAGAGATAAGGAAATAGATCTGTTGAAGCAACAAGTCAAACATTTACAATCTTTAGGTGTTACTTTGTTAGCCTGCAAAGAAGGTATTGATGATGACATCCGTTCTACACTAAACGAAGCCGGTATTCAGGCGTTTAGAAGAGTTGCTAGAGAAGATTTGGATTTACTTGCTAGAGGTTGTGGGGCGACATTATTGTATGATGTAAAAGGTGCAACTGCTAGCGATTTAGGTGTGTTTATTGAATCAAGAAATGAAATGTGGAATGGTGTAGCGCACTGGATTGTAGACACTGAAGAAGGCGGTGCGACTTTCATTGCTCGCGGTTCAACTACTGATGTATTAGGTGAAGTTGAGAGATGCTTTGCTGATGCTCTTGGTGTTGCATGCCAATTATTAGAAGAGCCTTTGTTATTGGCTGGTGGAGGTGCTACTCAAGTTGCTTTAGCAAGAAAACTAAGAAGGTATGCTGAAACAATTCCTGGTAGAGAACAATTGGCGGTTGAAGCCTTTGCCGATGCATTGGAGATTATCCCAAGAGTACTTGCAGAAAATGCTGGATTAGATCCAATCAATACTTTACTGGAAGTTGTTGCTTCTCAAAGCAATGCAAATGATGATGTCTCACATCATTTCGGATTGAATGTGAACACAAGAGCGCCTGCTAATATGATTGAAAACGGTGTCCTTGAACCTCTAAGAATTACACGGCAAGCGATTAGTGGTGCTACTGAAGCAGCCGTTTCGATTCTTCGTATAGATGATGTATTGTGGGCAAAGGCTGATGCAACGGTACCAGACTTGCCAGATATGGATTAAGTTGACTAAACTTAGACCATCTTGAAAACGATTGATATTACGGCTACGCCGGTGTCTTGTTCAAATAATAGATTGAATTAGATGTATCCATGAGTAAAGAATCTCAAATACCTGTGGGCGTTGATGATATAGCGATTCACTTCCCACGATTATTCATGGATATGAGAGAATTTGCTGAAATGCGCGGTGCTAATTTTGCTAAACTTAACAAGGGACTTGGACTAACTGCGATGTCTATTCCTGACGTTCATGAAGATACTGCGACGATGGGAGCAATGGCAGTAATGCAGATAATTGACCGAAATGGTTTGAATCCTAATGATATTGGAAGAATGTATCTCGGTACCGAATCTGCATTGGATGGTGCAAAACCAACTGCGACCTATATTGTTGATATGTTAACTCAACGCTATCAAGAACGATACGGTAGTGATTGTTTCGTCAATTGTGATGTAGTGGATATGACCTTTGCCTGTATCGGTGCTGTTGATGCTCTGCATACTACACTGGATTGGGTTGCTCGCTCAACCGAGGAAGATGAACGAATAGGAATAGTAATTTTCTCTGATAATGCAAAGTACGCACTTGAATCATCTGGTGAATATACCCAAGGTGCAGGTGGTGGTGCACTATTGATTAAACAAAATCCGAGATTACTTGAAATTCCTGATTGTTTTGGTGTTTCAACAACTCCAGTCCACGACTTCTTCAAACCAAGGCGTAATGTTTCTATTCATTCAGTTATTACAAATGTAATGCAATTAGCACAGGAAACCGGTCAAACCGTCAAGAAAGGACTTGTCGGAAGGATGATCAAACATCTTCCAGAATCTACTGTAAGAAAATTAGGTATTTTCGCACATGGTGAAAACTCAGTTAATGTTCATCGTGATGAACCTATTTTTGATGGTCAATTTTCCAATAGATGCTTCCAAACTGCGGTTCGTCAAGCATTCAAGAATTTTGTTAAAAAGGCAAAATCGAATGGTCGTTATGACTGCGAAGTTGATGAAAGGTTTACCGAGCAGTGGTCAAGAATTATCATGCACCTTCCATATGCCTTCCAGGCAAAAAGAATGTTCCCTGATATATTCCGTCATGACCGCTTAGGAACTCCAGAGTGGGAATTGATCGTGAAGAAAATAGGAGAACCACCAATCGAAACAGAATCAAAAGACGCTAAAGTCATTGAAGCATGGGAGAAAGAAATGGATGATTACCGCCGTGCAATTTCAAAGACCGAGGAATACATCGCATTTCATGCATCCCGGATTGAGAAGGGTCAACGTGCTTCCAGTTTAATTGGAAATCAATATACTGGCTCTATCTTCCTCGCATTGATGTCCACATTTGAATCAGACTTAGAAGCAAATTGTAATTTGGATGATGATTATTTCGGACTTTGTGGATATGGCTCAGGTGCGAAAGCAAAGGTGTTTGAAGCCAAAGTCAATCCACGATGGAGAGAAGTTGTTTCTCGTTGGCATTTGTTTGAAAGACTTGGAGGCAGGGTGGCAATAGACCAAATTACCTACGAAAGTCTTCACAAAGGCACTCAAGACAAGTCGGTAATCTCACCTAATGGAGAATTCGCTTTGGTGGAAATTGGAGAAGAGGGTGTCATGGAAGGATCCAGGCACTATGAATGGATTTCAGCTTGAAGGGAATTGTAGAACTACTTTTCCACAATTTCCAGATGTTGCTAATTCCATCCCTTTTTCAAATTCAGAGATTGGGAAGTAGTTGGTGATTATTGTTTCAATATCTATTTGACCTGAACTAAGTAATTCGTGCATCGTATCCCAAGTCGACCACATTTTGCGGCCATTGATTCCTTTCAAATGTAAATATCGGAATACTAATTCATTCATTGGAATCTCTGGTGTTGGATTGCCATATACTGATAAAACATTGACATAACCACCCATTCTAGTAGATTTTACTGTATTTGATAATGCGACTGGTGAACCTGAAAACTCGCATGAGTTGTCAACCCCCCTTCCATCTGTTGCAGCTAATATCTCAGCAACGATGTCATTGTCTTTTCCAAGAACCATGTCAGCACCTAATTTTTCTGCCAAACCCATGCGATATTGGTTATCCCAATCAATAGCAATTACTTTCTCCGCACCCATTGCTTTGGCTGCATTTACTGCGAATAACCCAATCGGTCCCAAGCCGTGAATTGCCACGGTTGCGCCTTTGATTGGCCCTCCAGTCAAAGTGTGAATCGCATTGCCCAACGGATCTTGTATCGATGCGTGATTTGGATTCAGTCCTTCGGGAATCGTTCTAGCATTGACACTTGGGGCTGCGAAATATGGCCCAAACGCTCCATTGACTTCAACGCCAAATATTGTACCACTTTCACAGATGTGAGCATTTCCTTCATCGCAACGAGGGCAATTCCAGCACGCAAAATGACATTCTATTGCCACATTTTGACCGATTCTAGAGTCGGAAACAGCACTACCCACAGCGACAATTTTACCACATGTTTCATGTCCAGTAATAGTGCCTAGTGGAACATTTTCTCGACTCCATTGATCCCATTTCCAAATGTGTATATCGGTTCCACAGATTGAAGTCGCCAATGTCTGGACGATTACTTCGTCTTCCTTCGGAGTGGGGACTGGATGCTGAGTAAGAGAAAAACCCCCTCTTGCATCAGCGGTTTTTGTCCACGCCATCATTGTTGTTGGAATGGTTATCATCGCGCTCCCCTAAATCTTCTTTAGAGACGCCACCTTTTGATTATTGGCTTGCTCTATGTCAACTTTAATGATGTGCTATGTGAAAATAATTAACAAAATAATGCCTATTTTACCAATTTTGGAATTGGGGTGGTTGAGGGTATGTTGATTAAGGAGGCGCGACAGCCTCAAAACCCGTTGATGTCAATGAAATACGTCGTGGTCAGCGGAGGTGTCCTTTCCGGATTAGGCAAAGGAGTGACTGCCAGCAGCATTGGGGTATTACTCAAATCCGCTGGACTGCGAGTCACTTCAATCAAAATTGACCCATATCTAAACAGCGATGCTGGAACTATGTCGCCGTTTGAACATGGAGAGGTTTTCGTTTTAGATGATGGCGGCGAAGCAGATTTAGATCTCGGTAATTATGAGAGATTCTTAGATATCAATTTAGCCAAGGACAATAATTTGACAACTGGAAAAGTATATTCTAAGGTAATTGAAGCTGAACGTCGTGGAGACTATCTTGGAAAAACTGTGCAAGTAATTCCACATATTACCGATGCGGTAATGGAATGGATTGAAGATATTGCTAGCAAACCTGCAGATGGTTCAGATCAAACGCCTGATGCTTGTATTATCGAATTAGGTGGAACTGTTGGTGATATTGAATCTTCACCATATATTGAAGCATTAAGGCAATTTCAATTTAGAGTCGGAAGAGATAATGTTACTTTCGTTCATGTTTCATTAGTCCCGGTAATGGGTCCTGTTGGCGAGCAAAAAACTAAGCCAACGCAGCATACTGTCAAAGAGTTAAGGGGTCTAGGGATTTCACCAGACATCCTAGTTTGTAGGTCCACGGCTCCTTTAAACCTTGAAACTAAGGAAAAATTGGCTGCATTTTGTCATGTTAGCCCAGATGCAGTGTTCTCGACACACGATGTTCCGAATATCTATCATGTTCCTCTAATGCTGCAAGAACAAGGTTTGTGCAATATCCTCGGAGTGGATTGTGAAACTACTGGATTATTGGCTGAATGGAGAAAGATGGCATTACACCTAGACACTCTAGAACAAGAAGTTAGAATCGCAATGGTTGGGAAATATACCGGTTTGAGTGATGCATATCTTTCTGTGATCAAATCATTACAACATGCAGCGATGGCAGTTGATAGAAAATTGGTGATCGATTGGGTTGAAGCATCACATCTGGAAGATGATTGGTCAGATGCCGAAGAATCTGCAAGTGCATGGAAGATGCTGAAGGGTGCTGATGGGATATTGGTTCCAGGTGGCTTTGGCGATAGGGGAATTGAAGGAAAAATAACCGCCGCTAATTATTCTAGAATTAACAATGTCCCGTACTTAGGAATTTGTCTGGGATTACAAGTTGCAACTATTGAGTTCTGCCGTAATGTCTTGGGGCTAACAGGCGCTAACTCAACTGAATTTGACGAAAGTGTTGAACATGCAGCAGTTGTATTCATGCCAGAGATTTCAAAGACTCATTTGGGTGGAACAATGCGACTAGGAAGCCGTCCAACAGTATGGCAAGTCGATGAATGTAAAATTAGAACACTGTATGGAGAAGGTGATTCTGTAGATGAAAGACATCGTCACAGATACGAAGTAAACCCAGATCTGATTGAACAGATTGAAGCTGCTGGTCTGAAGTTTGTCGGTAAAGATGAGACTGGACAACGTTGTGAGATTTTTGAACTAGAAGGCCATCCATATTTCGTAGGAGTTCAATATCATCCAGAATTCAAGAGTAGACCTAATCGTCCATCTCCTCCATTTTTGGGATTGCTCCAAGCGGCTACTAAAAATTGATGAAACAATTCATCACAATCTTGTAAGCGATACTCTTTAGAAGGTGTTGAGACAATTATAATACATGCAATTAGCAATTATTATCGGATTATTATACCTGACTCTAACATCAATCTTTCTTGCAAATATTGCAAAAATAAATAAAGGAATCAAAATTTGATTCATTGTGCAATTCTAATCAGCCTCGTTGTACGGAAGCCTTGTAAGATTTTGATGAATCTCTTTTCGTGAAATATCTCATCAAGTGTTGTATCACCAGTATCGATTCTAACATTGGATAAACCAATCAATTTACTAGGAGTTGCAACTCCAAGAATATTATCAATTCCAATTTCCCTAAGAACATCTGGAGAAAGTTGTAAATTACCTCTGCCGATTAGGAATCCTTGGCCACCCATCGGTGAAAGTAGTAACAATATTGGCTTAGCCTCACCATCATCATCTACGTGCTGGTGAATAATTTCTAACAAACGTTGTTCGTTTAAGTCAAGGTGAATTGTACGATCTGTCTCTCCATTTATTGTAGGCGATTCTATGTCAATTCCAAGCAGAGTCAATTCATGGCCACAGTGTTTACCCATACGGTTCAAAGTTCCACCACTGCCCCATACTATCATCAAATCATTATTATCTGCAACTAAAGTTTTGATATGTTCCGCAAGTGTTTCAATAGTATCTTCTTCGCTTGCACGTTCAACCTGCTCTTTGGCTCCTTGCATAA
>JAOMOG010000032.1 GCA_028353405.1 Candidatus Poseidoniaceae archaeon
TAAGAGCGCCTCCTAGACCAAAGTAAGCATCGTTGTGTGCGACGCGGCTTACATCCGATGGCTCCATTGAAAGCAAATCCGCAATGAGAGTATTGATTTTCTCTAAGGTGACTTTCTTGATCTCGCTGTTAGTGTAACGAGCTGTCAGTTCCGATTTAATTTGATACAGTTCATCGCGCAACACCTCTGGGTCCTCATAATAAGTTTGAACAAGAGATTTGAGGTACTCCAATTCCCGTCTTTCCTCCTCGTTGAGTTTCGAGTTAGAGCGCATCACGCGAATCCATCTAATTGAATCTGGAAGTAATGCAGCTGCCATGTTTGTCTGAAGGAAACCAAACAAAGCGACGATGATGGCGCTAACGCCTACCGTTTGAATGACCGCACCTTGTTCACCCGAACTAAAGGATTCAAAGAAGCTTCTCGGCTCATCCACGGCCACAGCGCAGCCATTTTCATCGACGGTTGCCCCGGATGTCGTCCCAAGGCAATCATCTTTGAAGTCATCAACGCCATCCCCATCTTCATCGATGAGGCATCCATCGAGATCGACGTAGCCAAAGGCCACCGTTTCTGGGCAAAGGTCGTACAGGTCATCGACACCGTCATTGTCAGAATCCACTGGCCCTGTTTGATTTGTTTCGTTGGAAGGGGTTTCAGAGTTATTTTCAACTTCATCGTCATAGATGTCTGCAATGCCGTTCCCATCGATGTCAAGGCAACCCAAGTAACCGTCGACAGTGGAATTACCAGCCACAGTTGGGCAATGGTCTGCCAGGACCGCTCCATCTACAAACTCACCCGGCCAAATAAACAGCCGAGTTGAGTTCCATGATGCATCGCCCCAATTATCACCGTAGCCGTCACCATCGGTATCGAACCATTGTGTGGAGAGATTCACGAAAGCATCGGGATTGTTGCCCGTTGCGTTATCACCATAACCGTCGCCATCAGCATCGAGCCATTGTGTTGCATCATTCGGGAAGGCATCATCGATGTTGGCTATTGAATCACCATCGCTGTCATCATCGCTGTGTTGAGTGGGGTTCGGGTCGCTGTTATCACCGATTCCATCGCCATCGGTATCCATCGTTTCATTGGCATCGTTGGGAAACACATCGGCGTTATCACCAACACCATCACCGTCTGAGTCAACGGTTTCATTGGCATCGTTGGGAAACACATCGGCGTTATCGCCAACACCGTCACCGTCTGAATCCATGGATTCATTGGGATCGCTAGGGAAGGCATCGCTGTTGTCACCAACCCCATCGCCATCTGTGTCAAGGGTTTCACTGGCGTCGTTCGGGAATGCATCTGCATTGTCGCCGGTTCCATCGCCATCTGCATCGCCCCATTCAGAGGCATCAGCTGGGAAAGAATCGGTGGAATCACTGAATCCGTCACCATCGCCATCTGGGCAGCCGACTTCGCCGTAAGTGGAGTCACCAGCGGTGTCAGGACAGTCATCATCATCATTGAGCACGCCATCGCTGTCCACATCATCCGGTGAGATGAAGGTAAATGCTGAGGCAAGTGTGTGGGAAGTACCATCTTTGTCACTCAGCGTGATGTCAATGGTATCTGCTGTTTGACCTGCCGTCGGGGTCGTAACGGTAATTGTTGTATCATCGACAACTGTTCCTGTCACGGAGCCGTATTGGCCAAATTGAACAGTTATTTCCATAGTTTGAATCAAGCCTGTCGATTTTGTAGCATACTTCAGAACATCACTTGCATCGTCATTAAAAGGAACGTGCATAACCCCGCTTTCATCGATGAAAATAGAGTTACCCTCCCCAACATCGCCACTATTTGCAAGTGTACTGACGGTCCAATTGCTCGTAACCGGGTCGATTGTTGCGTATTTCAAATTCTGTCCAGACCAGGTATGGTAGACGATATGGGGTTGATCATTAGCATCAACTGCGATTGAAGGGTCCCGACCTGTATGCCCAGTTGCATCCACTATGGTGGTCGTCCATTGGCTATTGGGAGCGCCCGTTGAGTAACGTAAATCATACTCTTTGTTATCTTGGTGAGCGATATGAAATTGTCCTTGTTGGTCCATGGCCATCGATGTCATGTAACCAGGATACAAATTGCTTGGGGATGTTCCAGTATCTACCAGATAGGAGTCCCAAGAACCACTTTTGTCTGTTGCGATTTTCAATTTCGAGGAGCTTCGGTCTTGATAGGCGATGTAAATATTATCGCTCTCATCAATTACAATGGCAGACTCACAACCACGGTTGTTTCCCGCCTCAACAGTGTTGTGTGACCAAGCGGTTCCGGTGTAGGAGGCAATGCGAAGTCCGTTACCGCATTGATCTGCTCCGTTGGCAGCATAGGAGATGTGTGGATTGTTGCTCGAGTCAACTGCGATACCGATTGGCCCAAAATGAGCGGAGGATGAAACCACGGTATCCGTCCATGTTGTTCCATCGTAGTTCATGTAGACCAGCGTTTCAGCCCATTGAGTGTATGTGGTGTAGGCCAAATGTATGTGGTCATTATCGTCAATGACCATGTGGATGTCCCAACAATATGTGCTACCACAATCGTTGATTTTTCCTGAATTCCAACCGGTTCCGTCATTTACACTGTGACGGATTTGGTAACTATCATCCTTAATTTGCACAACATGGATGTGGCCGTTTGAATCGACGGCAACGGCATTCCATCGGCCGGCTTGATCAGAATAATCCATGGTTGTCTCCACCCATTGATGGTTGATTCCATCGTCAGTTATATTTGAGAACGCAATGTCAGAAAAGCCGCTTCCTGTGATGACAATTTCCTCTCCACCGGTCGTCCAGCCATTCGATGGAGAAACAACCCAGCTGGATGTATCAGTGGACGATTTTGAATCACTTGGTAAAATGTCATCAACGACTGAAAGAGTCGATTCATGACTGGAATCTAAGAAAAGCCCAGTCGACGTACTGAGAAAAAACATCAACACAAGAAGAAACGCTTTACTCCGCATAATTCTTGGTGTAATTGGACTCATATAATTTACTTTGTAACAGTTTTGTTACAGGAAAAAACAAATACAGCCGACCAAGATTAGAACATATGGAACAAATGTGCAACCCTACCTATGCACGAGTAGATGAATTGCTTTCGCTCTTAACCAAATCAAAGTCATTACACATATTGATGGTTTTAGACAGAAGAATGAGTCCAGCGCGATTTTCGGAATTGAAGAAATTAGTTGATTCATCTTCGACCACCGTTAATCGACGGTTGAACGAACTTGAACTACATGGCCTTGTTTCTCGAACACAACCAGCAAACTCTGAACATGCGTTGGAATATTCAATTACTGAAGATGCAAAATCTCTCAGCCCGATTTTGCAGACACTTTACGATTGGGTCGATGAACGCAGCCACCTAACCATTTGAAAAATGAATGCTCGTGCCGGAAAACTATCTGCAAATACCATGGTAATAACAAAACACTGCTACGGGTTTAAATATTCAACAATTGAACAAATCAGCGTTATTAATCATCGTAATGAACCTCAATAACGTTTGGATAATAGTCCCCTCTGATTCAAGGTCGCTTTACTCAACAATTTGAAATCCATGTTCCTTGGTTATCGTAGCAGCAACAATCTCTCCTCCGACAGTCCGTTTTGGTTTGGAGTAATATGTTATTTCCGCTTCCATTGAAACCAATTTCTTCGCAAATCCAGCCAACTGGCCAGCCGACATCATTTTTGTTGAAGTTCGAAACATGGCTCTTCGATTACCACGGAAATGATTCACTCCCTCACCGATTTCATTCGAGATATTTCTCTTCAAAGATTCTGAAGAATCTTGAAATCCCTTCATTATTTTAGCTTGCGTTGAAGGGCCAATGCCGTCAATTTCACTTAAAGTACTGGTTAACTGTTTTGTGACACCATCGGCAATAAACTTCGGGAGGTTTTTTCTAAAATAATTTTGAATCAAATCATCATGAATGCCGTTAAGGATATTTTGAATTACGGCGTGCTGTGCATATGGGATGATGAATGCAGCTGCAGAAACCTCCGTTTTGTTTGGATACTTAAGTCGTCCATCATCCTTTAAATCTGAACGGATGCGGATGAAATTAGTAACTCCAGCATCACATGCCCCAAGTTCTGGATCTACAATGGCTCCAACTTTAAGTTCAATCAAAACTGGAGAAATTTCCTCTGAACCAAAACCTGCTATTACCAAATTTGTAAATGTTCCTCCCGCGCCACCCGGAGTTGAAGAAAAATTAGCAAGATGATAAGTAATTATAGCAAGGGTTTTGATACGCCGTTCAGGAGATACTTCATACTCTTCACAAAACATATTATTTGCTGTCATGAGTGTCTCCTCGTGGAATTCCGCAATCCTGTGGTGTTCGTATTGTTCTTTTTTATCCAGTTCATTCACCCTTTCAATTATCTGGTTATGCAAATGATCAATTCTTTTATTGAGGTTGTCTGAGACATATTCGCCCAATCCCGGGAATTCTTCATACTTTATACCAAGAGAATATGCAACATCATCTAATTCGCTTTTTGTTTCAGGCTTCAAAAAATTGTGAAGAAAGTCAAGCAAATCGCTCTGAATATAGGTGCTGTTTTCTTTGTTTGGAGTTAATTTAGGACTTTCAGATAAAAACTTCTTAAATCGTTTCACATAATCTGCGACGGTCTTGAGATGTTCGGTTCCAATTTCATCACTAAATAATCCAATCACACGTTCCCAAGCCACATTGCATGGCAGATAAGTTCCTGCGTTTGAGATCATAAAACCAATCGCTTGATTTCCATTAAGAGTAAATATTTTTGTCGCACTGTTGTATGTTTTATTACCTACGGTAACGGCACTATCTGATGCTAAAGCAATCGCATTTTTGTTCATTAGTGCCAATTGAGAGGTCATGCTTTGTCACTAACCCCCTACTATATGATTATATACCCTAGAAATTACAATTATTGAGATAACTCAACAAAACACGCTTTTAGTAATTAATGCTGTACCGGAATACTCAAGCCTTCCTTACGTACAAATCAAGAATCATCAAAAACCTTAAAATTTTAATTACTCATTGAGAATGGTGATACTAATGAGAGAGAAACTACTTGACTTCTTACAACGTGATTTTTCAAAAGATATTCATGAATTGAACGCAATACTTAGACTGAAGGACGAAAGTCAACTTGCTTCGGAAGTACCTCCAAATCCATTTGTCGGGAATCCAGAGTTACTAGTTCCTGGTGAATGTATTGCCATGTTTGGAATAAATCCGGCATACAGGCCCAAAATGAAGGGTTTCCAAGAGACTGAAATTGACATTCCAACAAAATCTTTGGATGCATGGAAGGTCTCAGGCGATCATGAAGAACTAATTCCTTGGATGAGGAAAATCGAAGACTATTTTATCAGCGATGTATATTATGGGCGGTACTTCACACGGTTAGGAAATATTTTGGGTAAAACTGAATTTAACACAACATGGAAGGATTCACAAAAAGGCACAGGTGCTCGCATGGTATTCCATAAACACGTACTGAAATTGGACATCATACCATATTATTCTACCAAAGCCAAATTTAGTCATGATCTGCTCAGAGAAGCTTACGAAACACACCCTGGATTAATTTCATACCGCGCATTTGTGTCTGACTTACTCACAAGAACTAAGCCGAGATGGATATTCCTCAATGGTAATGCTCCTACTGAATTAATGGAAAGTTTGTTCTCTACACAACCATTTGAAAAAATAAATAGTGGTCCTACTAAAAGAACAGAAATCTCCGTTGGAGAGATTTCTTTGTCCAAAATAAAAATCCCCGTATTAGGTGTGAAATTTGTTAACTCAATAAACGGGCCTACCTCTGATGAAGACTGGGATTCTATTTGGCCCTCATGGAAAAAGTGGTATGACGAGCAGTGCTGAGTAACAAAATCTCGTGCCGGAAAACTATCTGCAAATACCATGCTAAATGGTCATCCTAATACCTATACGCAACTATTTTTTATTAAGAGTGGAATTCTAAATTGAGTTATGATTCATAAAACTCCCTTTGGACTTCTGAAATCACCAGCGAGAATTGAGAAAAAGAGAATCGATGCAGTACAGCGCGCTTTACTTTGGTGTGAAGCTATCCGCACAAGTACTCTTTGGACATCCATCTCAGATGGGGGCAACATTTCACTTCAAAGAACCATCAATGATCAAACGATTGAAATTTTTCCACTTGAGGCCGCTTTTATGGACCTCGGAATAAAATCACGATTCTCAGCAGACCACCTTCCAATACATCTCAATAATTTGAATGCATGTGTTCGCTCAACACATTCTCATCCTCGTCCTTTGCATTCCGATATGATCGCTAGTATGATTTTACTTCTGGGTCTTGCTGAGTTCGATCCAGCTGCAGTTCCAAGAACACTCCGCCCGATACTCACTACAGAACAGATTGCTTCACTCCCTCCTCCACCTCCTCCTCGCCCACGCTATATTCCTGGTCAACCATCAACATCAGGTCGAGAGTTTCTCCCTGAAGCAAGAATTTTAGAACTATCTGATCAAAACCAAAACACGATCTTTAGCATTCAATTTGAAAAGCGGGATGGAACTCTTCGCAACATGACTGCACGAATAGGGGTTTGGAAAGGACCAGGTGGAGATGAAAGCAACCCTCGTATTGAAGACGCCGTCATGTCATATAACCCCTCAGATTATAACCTAAAAACTGTCTTTGATATGCAAAAAGAACAATATCGGAACATTGCAACAGACCGTGTAACCCAGATTACTATCGGTGGAAATACATACAGCACAGCATCTGCACAATGAATAGAGATACATCGAATGCTCGTACCGGAAAACTATCTGCATATACCATGGTAGCGACGAATGGCATCCCCACTCAGAGTCTATTAATCTCAAATTATCTTTCGAGTTCTATTGAAGAATAAAGATGCAATGATTGCTAGTAAAGTAATCCATAGTTCAAAACCAGGTAACAAACCATCATCTACCTTTTGCAGTTCGTCACTATCCGTATCAATTGATTTAGAAGCATCAAGTGGGAAGGCATCATTAACATCAGCGACGTTGTCACCATCATCGTCCATGTCAGCGTTATCGCCCATTCCATCTCCATCCGTATCAACTGTTTCAGAAACATCAACTGGGAATGCGTCATTGAGATCAATCACGCCATCATTATCATCATCAGTATCTGCGTTATCGCCAGTTCCATCTTCATCCGTATCAACAGATTCATTTGAATCAAGCGGGAATGCATCATTAGCATCAAGCACGCCGTCATTATCATCATCAGTATCTGCGTTATCGCCCATTCCATCGTCATCCGTATCAACAGATTCAGTTGAATCAAGCGGGAAATCATCATCAAGGTCAGTTACATTGTCACCATCATCGTCCATGTCAGCGTTGTTACCAGTTCCATCACCATCA
>JAOMOG010000033.1 GCA_028353405.1 Candidatus Poseidoniaceae archaeon
ACCCGGTGGACCGCCTGACTTCTTTGGTGGACCGCCACGGCTTGGACCTGGTGGACCGCCCGATTTACTTGGACCGCCACGGCCTGGGCCTGGTGGACCGGATTTAGGAGCATTGGATTCTGCATCTTCATCTTCAAACATTGCACCACAGTGTGGGCATTCGTTATCACTTTCTTTGACCAGCCCATCACAAATTTCGCAGGCGAACATTTCCTCATCTGCAACTTCCTCTGATCCTTCTCCAATGAGTTTCTCGATTTCACCTTCCTTGGAACAAAATAAACTAATACTTGCAGAATAATCATATCCCTTCAATGCTAATTCGGTTTGTATTGAATGTTCAAAGGCTTGCGCCAAGTCTTCTGGAGTATCCAAAACGCGACCGTCATCAACATAGGTTACTGTGACGTTTAATTGGTCACCTTCAGCCTTTGACTGAGGTGTTTCAACTGCAACACCTCTTTTTCTAGCAACCCTTCTAACAGCAACTTCACATATTCTTCGCAGTAAAGCTTCACTTGGACCATTAACTACTGCTTGTCCCATCGCACCTGCCATTATATTTGCAGCTGGGTTTACTTGTTCCTGGCGAAGATGCGCAGGTAGTTCTGCACCCAAATTAGCCAAAACATTTGTTGCTGAAGATTGATTCATGTTAAGCCACTGACTACGACGTTCATCTTTCATTGCCCTTTCAGCCTCAGCTAATCGATTTACCATATGATCAGTTGGTGAGTTAATTGGATTATTAGCAATTATAGATCCCACTGCCTCGGGTTCATTTTGAGGTCTATTTGGCATTGCACCATTGCCTAAATTCTGCCCATCAGTTGGAGAAGGAATGGCATTTCTATTCAATGGCGGGAACTCTGACTGTTGTTGTGGGAATTGCTGGTTTTGTGGAGGGAATTGTTGGTTTTGTGGTGGGAATTGTTGGTTTTGTGGAGGGTATTGCTGATTTTGAGGAATTCCCTGTTGCGGTAATGTACCAGGGAGTACATTTTGTGGGTTTTGGATTCCTTGTGCAATTTGTTGCATTACATCAGTTGGAATATTCCCCGTAGCACCAATTTGTTCATCACGTTGTTGACGTACTGCTTCTCCAGAAACTACACCGAAAGAACGGCCGCCTGAAACATCCTGTCCACCTAGACCAACTGCGTTGTGTGAAGTGAATCCACCGGCACGCGACATCTCTTGTCTAGCACCACATTCAGAACAAAAAATACTGTCATCAGGGATGACTTCAACACATGAACCACATTCCATCCAACGCCACCCCTTAGCCTTGCCTTGCGCAACCCTCAATAAAGGATTGTGTTGTAACTCTAGAATATTAACCAAATTATCCAATGAATTATAATTTTCTAAAATAATTTTTTACTCCCACTGTGCAATTCAATTTAGCAGCATTATGGTGGCAATAAATGCCAATGTTCAATTCAAATAACCACTCGCCTTGACTTATGGATGAAGGGCATGTCATCGTCATTGGTGGCGGACTTGCAGGTATTTCTGCCGCTCTTGCATGTAGTGATGCTGGACGCAAGGTCACTCTTATTGAAGCGAGAAGTCATTTGGGAGGTAGAGTAAGTAGTGTTAAACATCCTCGACAAGATTGGCAATTGGATAATTGTCAACACGCTTGCTTTAGAGTATATGACCGCTTTTTACAACTAATAGGGAGGGCAAATGCCCAACAATCAATCAAATTGCAAGACACTACTAACTTGCCATTTGCACTACCAGAGAAAAAAGTCTTTTCTGCATTAACCACGGGTCGACTTTCTCCCCCAAATCACATGATGGGTTCTATGCTATCATTCCCATTTTTGTCATTACGCGATAAATTGGCAATGCGTAAGGCTGTGAAGGCACTTTCTGCTATGAGTAATCAACAGATGTGGGAATTAGATGACACTTTATTCATTGATTGGTTAAAACAAAATGGGCAAACAGAAAGAGCAATTGATCGGTTTTGGGCATTCTTTGTACTTGCTGCATTGAACATTAGTATCCAAGAAGCAAGTGCAGCACAGGCGTGTATGTTATTCAAAAATGGTTTATTTGGTAACGCTGATGCTTTTGATGTTGGCGCATTTACATCGGATCTTTCTGAATCCATTGAACCTGCATTGAGTTCTACTCTTGAAGAAGCTGGAGTTAAAATAATTAGAAATTCAACAGTAAAATCAGTCGTTATTGAAAATAATTGCTTTACTTCTGTTGAATTAAAGGATGAAAGTTTGAAATGTAGTGATGTAATCTTCGCTACCCCACACCATATTACAGGTAGAATTTTAGAAAGTAGTGTCAAAAACTCAAATCAACCAATTTCAGAAGAAATGGGTTCAAAAATTAATAATTTATGTGCAAATATTGGCCACATAGAATACCGCTCACTGATTGGCATACATTCATTCTATAGAGGTAATAGAATTCCTGAAGATTTCACATTCGCAGTAATGGTAGATCAGCCATTAATACAAATGATATTCAATAGAAATTCAGAATTATCCAGTCCAATTGAAGAAGGAATTCAATGGGTTACTGTTCCTGTTAGTGCTGCTGACAAATATTTGAAAATGGAAGATGAAGAAATATTGCAACAATTGGACAAGGTTTTACATCAATTATGGCCGGAAAATGACAATGTTGAAAGAATTGAACACTTGATCGTGAGAACGCCAAAGGCCACATTCGCCCCAACTCCAGGTAGTTCTGAATTACGACCAAACGCTTCATTTTTGGGCAATAATATTGCACTTGCTGGATGTTGGACTAAAACCGATTGGCCAAGCACTATGGAAGGTGCGGTTCGTTCTGGACTCAATGCAGCAGCCCATATTCTAGAGATTGAATGGGATAGTGACAGCCCTTGGCAACAATGGCCACTGCGTCCAAAAAGAGGCGATGCAAAATGGCCTACTTGGTGAAGATAATGGAGGAGAGATGATGGGAGAGAAGTTCACTTGGGGCACACACACTATTGATGGAGAAAATATTCATCTCGCTGGCTGGGACACTTATGCTGACATTGATTCTGCACAAGGGTATTGTACTGCAATCGCTAAGGCACATTATGAGAATTTCCTCATCACCAATTATTTCACACCTAAGCACATCCGCCAACATATTGAAAATATCTACGCGTTTTGTAGATATGCGGACGATTTAGGAGATGAAGCCCCATTTGAAAGAGAGGGGAGAATCGCATTGCTTGAAACTTGGCAAAGCGATTTGGAAGAAGCTGCAAGGGACGACTGGAATGGTAACCCTAGGCATCCGATATTGCTAGCAGTTGCTCATACTTCAAAACAATTTAATATTCCGCTGAAACCATATGTGGACCTAATTCAAGCATTCAAACTCGACCAAACAAAAACAACCTATTCAAATTTTGATGAGTTGAGAGAATATTGTATTTTATCAGCAGATCCTGTTGGTCATCTATTCCTATATGTTTACGGTCACGATGATGAGAACCTAAGGAGGATTAGTGATTATACTTGCACCGCCCTTCAGTTGGCGAATCACTGGCAAGATGTTGCAAGAGATTTAGACCAGGACCGTTCATATTTCCCAATTGAAACAATGGAAATGTTTGGTTATTCTTTACAAGATTATCAAAATAGAGTATATGATGAACGTTGGTGCTCGATGATGAAACATGAAGTGGATAGAGCGCAAAAGTGGTTTGATGATGGTAAGCAATTATGGGATCTAGTTGACCCGCATTTAGCGGTTGATCTACGCATGTTCACATTTGGAGGAGAGGCGATATTGAATTCTATTCGGAAACAAAAATACAATACGTGGAAAAAGCGCCCTAAAGTTAGTAAATTCAGCCAATTAAGGCTATTTCTGACTGCTAGAAGAGATTGGAAAAGGGTTCAAAAAAAGCAAAGAAAATCAAAGTGAGATGGAAATAATACTTTTTGTAAGTTTTTGCTTACATAAGAAATTATTTTATTTACAGTGGAGATAGAAATTGATTTCTGAACGGGGAAAATTGGTCATTTAGGGGATGACCTCAAAAAGGGTAGGCGATAAGGGCTGTACGGTCAAGATGCTAGAACGCCGCAAACCTTTGGATTTACTCTTCCCTCTAAAGGGTGGAGCAACTTCAAATCACTCTGCGGGTGATAGAAAACAATTGACAACTCTTGACAGGCTTAGAGCTGGTGTAACATTGGCTAGAGATACCGTCAAAGCTGTTAGTGTAACTGCGATGGAAGCAATCCGTGAAGGTGCAACATACATCGGAATAGTTGGCGAGGCTGATGAACTAGTAGACCCGTTTTCACATCTTGATGCACCTATTTGGTCACATAGACCTCCAGCAGAATTATTGAAGTTAGCATATAGATACTGTGAAGAATTAACTATGCGAGAAGCTGGTAACTTTTATCACTCATTCAAATATTTACCAGATGAACAAAGATCTGCAATGTGTGCAGTCTATGCCTTTTGTCGAAGAGCAGATGATATTGCTGATGGCGACTGGGCTGACAAGTTCCCAGGTGGAATGGGTGAAACTGACCCAGAGGCAGTTGCATATCGAGAACAATTGGAAAGTTTACAACAACAGGGAACAATTCTTGACCAAGAAGCATACCTAAACAAAATCACACAACTATTCTTTTTCCGAAAGAAATTATCAACTGCATATACGGATGTTTACTCAACCGACCCTGTATTCCTTGCATTGAAAGATACAATAAACCGTTATTCTATTCCTCGCACAGTCTTTGATGATTTGATTTCCGGGATGGAAGATGATCTTTACAATAACAGATACAGAACATTCGATGAATTATATGTTTATTGCTATCGAGTCGCATCTGTTGTTGGACTTATGTGCATTGAAATATACGGATATGAAGACCCAGCAGCAAAGAAATATGCAGAGTCTTGGGGAATATTCATGCAATTAACAAATGTTCTACGCGATGTTGGAGAAGATATTGCAAGAGATAGAGTCTATCTTCCACTAAACGAATTGGAAGCAAATGGCCTAACTGAATCTGAATTAGATGGTAAGGTTGTACTAAATATGAATTGGGAGTCTTATTGTGCAGCATATGCAAAGCGAGCAAGAACATACTTGAATGAAGCAAGACAACTACTTCCACTTCTCCCAAGAAGAACAAGATATTCCCCTGCCGCAATGATCGCTTTCTACGACAAGATTCTTCATCAAATAGAAAAACAGCAAGGCGACGTATTCACCAAGAGAGTAAAATTAAACAAAGTTCAGAAGATTTCTCTCGCTGCAGCTGTATATATTCGCCACAGAATCCTTCCTGAATTCCTTAACCCAATTTGGACTGGACTTTCAAAACTAGGAATACTGCCAGCAGTATGATTAATTTGTTGTAACTTTCAACATCTTCAACTAAACGCTCTATGGAGTGAATAATCTCTATCAAATCGTTCTTGTAAAGGCTTGGATTCCTGTGATATGCCTGCCTATGATTAAATTATGAATATCATGCGTACCTTCGTAAGTCTTTACTGACTCAAGGTTAGCCATGTGCCGCATGATAGGATATTCATCAAGAATTCCATTTGCCCCGTGAATGTCACGGGCCATTCTAGCAACTTCCAAAGCAATATCTACATTGTTCATCTTAGCCAGAGAGATTTGCTCTGGAATCCATGTGCCATCATCCTTCTTCTTACCCAAATGATAAGCCAGTAATTGCCCCTTGGTAATTTCTCTTAACATCCAAGCTAATTTATTCTGAACCAATTGGTATGATGCGATTGGATGATCGAATTGAATACGAGATAATGCGTACGTTTTTGCTGAATGGAAACAAGCCATTGCAGCGCCTAACGCTCCCCAAGAGATTCCGAACCGAGCATTATTCAAACAAGAGAAAGGTCCGCGAAGACCCTTTACGCCAGGTAAGATACGATCTTTTGGAATCTTACAATCTTGGAATACTAATTCACTCGTTACACTTGCTCGTAAAGAATACTTTCCTTTCATTTCAGGGGCACTGAAACCTTCATCACCTTTCTCAACGATGAAACCACGAATTTCTCCATCCAGTTTTGCCCAAACAACTGCGACTTGTGCTATTGTTCCATTAGTAATCCACATCTTTGCCCCATTTAGTAAATAGTGGTCGCCTTTATCTTCTGCCTTAGTGATCATATCACCAGGGTTTGAACCATAGTCTGGTTCAGTCAATCCAAAGCAACCAATCCATTCCCCGCTTGTCAATTTTGGTAAATAGTAATTTTTCTGTTCCTCTGTACCGAAATCCCAAATTGGATACATTGCTAATGAACCTTGAACCGAAGCAAAGGAACGTAGTCCTGAATCTCCTCTCTCGAGTTCTTGACAAATTAAACCATAGGCGACATAGGAAAGTCCTGGGCAATCATATCCCTTTAGCGGTG
>JAOMOG010000034.1 GCA_028353405.1 Candidatus Poseidoniaceae archaeon
GAATGTGGACATACTATCCGACGAGACAAGGCTCCCATTTGTTGCAGCTGCCCAAATATTACTCCATAAGCGATAACTAATATTTGAACGGACTAAAATTAATTCAGGTCCTTGTTCCACTGCAAATGTTGCTTGTGGATTTGGATTTAATTGATTTTGACACAAACTCACATTGAGACCTTCTTCCATTATCAGTGTCAAATTTGTTTCATTTACAAGCGCTGGAATTTGGCCTTCCTTTCTAACACTCATATCCCATATCCAATCACCATCCACTGGGCTTGGAGGGGTGCTGATGTGCGAATCAATTGGGCATTGTTCACCTTGTGTAAGCAGACCACCTGCAGCAAATTCTGCCCCATACCCTTGAATGCCATCACCTAATATTTTCCAACCATCTTGCGGAACTATTGCCTTCAATGGTTTTGCAGGCATTGTGGCTGCGAAAATGATACCATTCAGCGAGATATGATTTAGATCCCATGCTCTCAAGATTATTGGGTCTAGCCCGATTACGCAAACTTCATCAGATATTTCACTCAAATTCGCATCCATATCGGTTTGCCCTTCAATCCAATATAGTCTTGTTTCAGTAGTAAAAGCAGTGTTGGCATTAGGGAAACTGACTATCAAAGACTCTTCAGGCCCTAGATCTCCATTCAATTTGATACAACGTTTAACCTCGCCATTATCCTCAACAATGTTCCAATCTGATGATGGATAAACTTCGAGGGCTGGGCTAACTTGTAGAGACTGTAATTGGTAACCTTCCTCAGTTGACATTAGCAAAGAGAAATTTTCTCCCAGTGGAGAATATAGAGAGTGATTCCAACTGATTACCAAGTCAAATGTAGCAAATTTACCAGGCAATAAGTCTTCACCACATCCTAAACCATTGATATTGAGCGAATCTTCTCCTTTACAATTCCATTCATAATCCCATTCACCGATAGATTGTCCTCCTTCTCTAACCACATCGATGGCATAAGAGTGTTGAACGAATGATGGATTGATAATTTTAATTGTCAAGTTGGTCATCCAGACACCATCATCGCCTCTAGATGCAGCCTCTATTTCGTCAAATTCGAATACCAATGGTGATTGCCAATCATCATGTAATAGCACTGGGGATTGGCTTGGCAATGCTAACATAAAAAATAAGAAAAAGAAAATACCGAGCCTTTTTTCTGTCTTAAGATCCAAACCCGCTGGCTCGTCCAATACTATCGGAACCCTAGGCTCCCCTCCCATATAATACAAGAATGGTAATATCAATGCCAGCACAAGAGTCCAAACTGAAAATCCGTCAAAGGCTTTGAAAAGCCAAGCAAATATTAGAATTACGAAGAATAATCTAACTTGAGTACCAGAATTTCTGGCCATCACCGAACCTAGGCGAGAAACCATCAATCTTCCACCAGGGAATGTTGGAATCGGAAGTAGGGAAATCCAACCAAAGAATGTCAAAACTGAACCTGCTTTAGCTAATGGATGCGCCCAAGCAAGCCTAATAGGAATATCATCATAAAATAAAACAGCCAACAACTCAACGATTAGAGGAGGTTCTATAGAGCGTGGCGCAGATACTATATTTACTAATTCAGGGGTTAAAAATATTCCAATTGCCCATAAAACAAAACCACTACAAATCATTACCGCTGGTGCAATTATTGAGATAGTTCCTAACTGACTTCTATTATCCCATGGACGAGAACTCATCCGAGGTAATGATGAAATTAGCAATAGTCCGAAAGGCCATATTAGTGTGGATGGTGAAAACAATCCCACTGACCAGAATGCAATTGAGATATCTGGGATTGGAGCAATATATCCTACTCTGAGGCCTTGTCTGGCAGCAGCCTTAACCTGTATTACCGATGCCAAAAATAGTGTTGCCAATATCGGCAAGGTAAATCCAATAAATGAATCAAGGAATAGTCCATAACCAAACCAACCACCCTCAGGTAATGTGTTTTCTATCCACAAAGAACCTGCTAAAGTAGCGGTTAATGCGGTCATAGACCATAAAAATAAATGCACTTTTATTGTAGGGAATTGCCGATCTGGCATCGGTAGAATGGTTACTAACCAAGGGTTATCAACCGATAGCCTTGCCATCCACCCAAGTTTCGCTATATGTGAATTGACCTTTTTCAACGAGTCATGAACATCTCTATCCTGTTTGACATCTATAATCCAACTTGGCCATCGGCCTCCAATTTGTTCAATCAGGTAATATTCCCGACTTAGAATACTTGCTAAAAGAGCGTGTTGATCCCATGCTTTCTTGTGAGCAGTCATCTGTTCAAGGTCGACTTTAGAATTGCTATCGTCGCCCATGTAACATCCACCTCAAGAAACGCTCAGCACCACTCCATCTTCAATCAATCCCCCACACAGCCTCAACTGAAGTGAAGATAATAGTGAAATATGGTTCACTTATTCTTGAATCTCTTCAAACGGAAGGTTTCTTCTCTTTCCATTTCTTCAAGACGAAGTTGAATGAACACTCTCGCCTCTTCTAATTCTGGAATAACCTTGAACTCAAGTGCATTGACTCTCCTCTTAGTTGCTTCAATTTCTGAAAGTAATCTTTTCAAAGTACCTTCCATTTCAGCAGCCCGGACAACCTTCTCAATCAAATTACCAAAAGAATCGCTAGCCTCGTCAATATATGGTGAAGAACCAATGTATCCAACTCCTCTTTCCGAGAATGTTGATTTCAAATTACTTCCGCTGACACTTGGCACTACAACACCCATAATATTTCTCCGTTCAACTTCAACCTGCGGAGTTGCCGTGTTTGCTATTGCAGCAGCACGAACAGCCAAACCACCTTCAATCGCATTAGCTAAGTCAATACGTTGCTTTGCTAGACGGTATGTGTCGGTAAGATCTCGCTTAGCCTCAATCATTTCAGACAATAACTTACGGAATTCATGGAAAAGACCATCACGCTTCATCTTGAGAAGTTTATACCCATTTTTGGTTTGCTTGATGCGCCCCTTGAGTTTGATAAGTTCACTGCGTGTTGGTTTAATATCGAGTGCCATAACTTTCACCTCCTCTCCTTATTCTATGGTAAAACTCACTTCCGGTTGTCAGGGTGATACTTGTCAATCCACTTTTGGTCTAGGCGTACTAGATATTTAGTGTCGATACGAGACATCAAAGTCCAACATAGGTCGAGCGTTTCATCAATACTACGATTCTCATCACGAGATTGACGAAGGAACTTATCTTCGAAAACACCAGAGAATTCTAGAAGTTGCTTATCACGTTCGTTCAGTGCATCTTCACCAACAATCGCAACAAGACCTCTTAATTCACGGCCTTGAGCGTATGCTGCATACATTTGGTCAGAAACAGACTTGTGGTCTTCACGAGTTGTCTTCTCTCCAATACATGAACCCATTAAACGGGACAATGAAGGTAGTACGTTGATCGGCGGATAGATACCTTGCTGATGTAATTCACGAGAAATTACGATTTGACCCTCGGTAATATATCCAGATAGATCTGGAATAGGGTGAGTAATATCGTCACCAGGCATTGTTAGAATAGGGAATTGAGTGATTGAACCCTTCTTTCCTTTAACCAATCCAGCACGCTCGTAAAGCATTGCTAAGTCAGTGTACATGTAACCTGGATATCCACGGCGTCCTGGAACTTCTTCACGAGCAGCTCCAATTTGACGTAGTGCATCACAATAGTTTGTCATATCAGTATAGATAACCAGTACGTGGTAATCCTTTTCGAATGCAAGATATTCTGCAGCAGTTAATGCAAGACGAGGTGTAATAATACGCTCAACAGCAGGGTCATCCGCTAAGTTAACGAACAAAACCGCGTTTTCAAGTGCACCTGTTCTCTCTAAATCAGCACGGAAGAAATTGTATTCTTCTGCAGTGATACCCATAGCACAGAATACTACGATAAACTCTTCATCTGAACCTGTTAACTTTGCTTGACGTGCGATTTGCAATGCAATATCATTGTGCGGTAGACCTGATGCTGAGAAAATCGGCAACTTTTGTCCACGAACCAAAGAAGTACAACAGTCAATAGCTGAGATTCCAGTTTGAATGAAATCGTGTGGGCTACGGCGGCTGTACGGATTGATAGCTGCACCAATAATGTCAGCCTTCTCATCTGCAACGATATCTGGTCCTCCATCTCGAGGTCTTCCAGCACCATCTAGAATACGTCCTACTAAATCGGTTGAAACTGGGAGTTTGAAAACATCTCCCATGAAGGTTACACCTGCTTCTCTATCGATTTTAGCAGTTCCTTCAAACACTTGTACGATAACTAAATCATCAGATGTATCAAGAACTTGTCCATTCTTAATCGTTCCATTGGATAATCGCAATGATACGATTTCACCAAAAGCAACAGGTTCGGTCTTATTCAAGAAAACTAGCGGTCCCTTGACGTCTGTAATTGTTCTATATTCCTTTCCAGTCATGATAATTCCCCCTCAGTTCTCCTCCACGGTAGCAGCTATTTCAGCGAGCATGGTTTTTACCATGTCATCGATGGTGTCGACATATCCTTTATTCAAACGACCACGCATTAGATCTGAACGTGAAGGGACGTTTACTACATCCGATAGTTGAGACCCTGATGCCATTGCTGACTTAGCAGATTCTTGGAATGCAAGAATTGCTTTTGCCATCTTGTATTGCAAGTTAATATCACAATATGCATCTACTTCGTGGAATCCATTTTGTTGTAGGAAATATTCACGTATCATACGAGCGACTTCAAGTGTTAATTGTTGGTCAACAGGAAGTGCATCGGAACCGACAAGTTGTACGATTTCTTGCAATTCGGATTCGATTTGCAACAATCCAGATAGTTCGATACGGATTTCAGGGAAATCTTGTGCGATGTTATCTCTAAACCATTGGTCAAGACTTTGTGGGTAGAGTGAATATGAATTCAACCAGTTAATCGCTGGGAAGTGGCGTTGACGAGCAAGACCAGCATCCAGACCCCAGAATACCTTGACAATACGAAGTGTACCTTGTGATACTGGTTCTGAAATATCTCCACCAGGTGGTGAAACAGCCCCAATAACAGTAATTGAACCGTCTTCTCCATTCAAGGTTTCAACACGACCAGCACGTTCGTAGAACTCGGCAATACGAGTTGATAGGTAAGCAGGATATCCTTCTTCACCAGGCATTTCTTCAAGACGAGAAGAAATTTCACGCATTGCTTCAGCCCAACGGGATGTGGAATCTGCCATCAAAGCAACGTCGTAACCCATGTCACGATAGTACTCGGCGATTGTAATTCCTGTGTAAACAGATGCTTCACGTGCAGCCACTGGCATATTCGAAGTGTTTGCAATCATTACTGTTCTTTCCATCAATGGTTTTCCAGTGTTTGGATCTATCAAGTGAGGGAATTCGTCCAATACTTCAGTCATCTCATTTCCTCGCTCTCCACAACCGATGTAAACAACAAGTTGTGCGTCAGAGTACTTTGCTAGAGATTGCTGTGTAACAGTCTTACCAGACCCGAATGGACCTGGAATACCTGCTGCACCACCCTTTGCCAATGGGAAAAGGAAATCAAGAATACGCATTCCAGTAATAAGAGGGATTACTGGTGGATACTTTTGTTGATAAGGACGTGGTGTTCTAACTGGCCACTTCTGCATCATCTGCATATCACTTCCATCTTCAAAAGTACAGATGGTTTGTGTGACATTGAAATCTCCAGATTCGATAGACTTGACTACACCGCCCGTTCCTGGGACAGCCATAATCTTGTGAATGATCGTATCAGTTTCTTGTACGTGTC
>JAOMOG010000036.1 GCA_028353405.1 Candidatus Poseidoniaceae archaeon
AATCCGGCCTACGAGGCTTCTCCTTTGAACCTTGTGGATTGAATGTTGCTTAAACAATCCTGATTACAGTCATTAATATTGAATATTGAGCCAATTCTAAACGGTCAAAAACTATTGTTTCAATAATCTTACCACCAACTCTCTTTTGAACCCTCATGCTTTGGACGATTCAATGGATACTGATGAGATGGAAGCAAAGGTGGCGAGCGTGTCACATTATTTCCGTCTCAGTGCGATTCCATTTTTGGTCGTAGCAGGTCTACTTACAATAGCATTAGCAGCTAACTTGGTTCTTTCTCCACCGACATTTAAAACCGATTTATCTGAGTTCGCACCAGATTCTGAAAGTCAAGATGCGCATGATAGAATCCATGCTTTTTTCCCAAATGAAACCAGGCCATTATTTGTCCATGTGACAGTTGATGATGGAGGTAATATCCTCGCTCTTGAGAATCTTCAATTAATGGCCCAGCATTTAGATCAATTACAAAATAATAATTCACTCATTGACAATAAAATTCCAGTATGGACTACCGCTCCTAGTATTATTCAAATAAGCCTAGATGAAGAAGCAAATGGAACTAAGTTAGCCGATATTGAAAGTTGGAATAATATGGTTGACCTAATCGTAGAAGATGATATTGAATGTCGGCTTACTTCAGATGACCAATTGTTAAGTGCTGCAACCTATGCATCTTCGGCATTATTACATCAGGATTTAGATGTTTCACCCACCTGTTCATATCTCGATGATGGTAGTGGAGACGCAACACCAACAGCCTCATCCACCTTATGGGTGCTGGAAATCGATCCCGATATGCCATCTCAACATAGGAAAATATTTCAGGACCAAATAAGAGATCAGTTTGCACTATTAAGCGCCCAGTCAGAATTGACATATAGCGTAGTTAGTCTTGATTTGATTTCTCATGATATAGATAAAGGAACATTTGATAATTTAGCAACCTTGATTATTTTGGCGTTATTGGTTGTAATAATACTGTTGTCGATAGCGTTTAGATCTATTAGAGGAGTCATATTCCCGCTTATTGGATTGTCTTCGGCATTGATATGGACATACGGTACACTCAATTTTATGGGAGCGCAATTCAGCGCACTCGAAGTTGCAGTAGCGCCTCTTGTTTTGGGCTTGGGTATTGATTATGCAATACATTTGCAAAGAGCATATGTAGCGATTCGTGAGGATTACCCTGACCCAGCAGAAGCATGGGCTCGTGCTTGTACTAGGCTAAGTGTGCCGTTGCTATTGGCAGTAATTACTACCGTAGCTGCATTCCTAGCAAATATGATTTCACCTTTACCACCTCTGGCAACATTTGGTCTAGCATTGGCAATAGGAGTGGTATGTGCATTCTTATCCGCCACCCTAATCGTCGGTTCTTTGCACATAATTTTTGATGCACCTTTGAGAGACGCATCCAAGCATTCTATTCGCTTGCCTCGTGCCACAAATTTCTTAGTAAGAATTCATCAGAAGAATCAAGTTCCTGTACTTTTAGTTGCAATTATCATTTCAGGTTTATCCATAGCGGGTGCATCCACTTTAGAAACAGATTTTGACCTAGCTGATTTCATTGATTCAGATATGCCGATAATGTCTGTTAGAGATGAATTATCAACATCATATGATAGCGCTGGGTGGAAGATGGTTTACATCTTAATGGAACCATTGGAAGGAGAGAATGTAATACCCGATGATGATATTTTATTGAATCAAATGCGAGGTTTACATGCAGATTTAGAATCCAACCATGATGTAGTGGGAACTGATGGAAAAACATCTTCACCTTCTTATGATGGACCATATGTGGTGTTAAGAGATGCTATTTTGAGAGATTCAACCTTTGGTGAAGCCTACAACATGGAAGTCTTTGGAGGCGAGGTATACATGAAAGATCACAATGGTGAACTTGATTTGGGGGCTGCATTTTCAAATCTTTCAGTCAACCAATCCATAGCAGATGCTTTGAGTGGTGAAACTTGGTTAGAGCGAATACAGAATACAGTTAATCTTCAAGGTGAGGATATCATTCATCTAAGGAATGAAGTTCGCGTAGAAGCAGCCACATCATCACAGTCAAAGAGAGTAGTAGATAATTTTGAGAATATGCTCGGTTCTGAGGACGAAAGTGGAACACTTCGTTCTAGCCTTAGTGGACATGGTCAAATCTACATCACAGGAGATTTGGTGATTCTACAGACAGTATTAGAGGGGCTAAGTGAAAGTCAATTAGAATCAACCTTGATCTCCTTGATAGTTTCATGTGCTGTATTATTGATCTTGACTAGAAGAATACTGCCAGCGATAATCGTTCTATTCCCAGTTGGGTTGTCATCATTGTGGGTAGTGGGTTCAATGGCCGCTCTTGGCTTGAAATGGAATGTGCTAACAGTAATGGTTACTGCCTTGACATTGGGTATTGGAATCGACTATTCAATACATATGTGGCGTCGTATTGAAGTTGAATTAAAACGCCAAGAGAATCACTGGGAAGCTTTACGTGCAGCATTATCAACTACAGGAGTTGCATTGATTCTGAGTGCATTGACAACTGCCTTTGGTTTCTTAGTGCTGTTGTTTTCACCGATGCCGGTGATAAAGGATTTCGGATTGATTACAGCCGTAACAGTCTTCTTTTCCCTTGTCCTTGCTCTTATTCTATTACCAGTTCTTGTTGAAATGGTTGAGCGTAGTAAAGAAATCGAAAAGATATCTTAAGCACTTATCTGATAGCCAGAGCATCTACTATCTCTTGCATTTGGAGACCTTGTTCTCTAGCTACAAGGGCTAGGCACATCCAGTTGGTAGCAACTGCTAGGGACTTGTGCTTCCTATTGGCTCTACGTTCAACTTCTTCAACTTCAATTTTTGTAGTTTTAGCAATAAATTTAGTCAGGCGCTTGGTTAATTTAGCCCTTGGATCGGAATGATTTTCCATTTGATTAACAATTTCTATTTTCTTAGTAGGGGTGGCATCAATTGCAATTGTTTCCTCAACTAATTCAGAAATTATTGTTTCATTTGTTTCTTCGTTTAATTTTACTGAAACTGGATTTGTCAAACGGCTAGGGCGGGGAAACCATCCCAATGGAGCGGTAACTCCAGAAATATTGATACTCGGGGTAAGAGCATTTTCTTCTCCGCACAACCATCCAGCAGAGATTAAAGATTGAACTGCAATTTCAGCATCACCAGGAGATAGCCATTCCATGTCAAATGATAACATGCGTTCAACATCTATGGCATCTAGTGGCTTTCCATCACGAAAGCAAATAGCAAGAACTGTACGGATATCCGCAACATCCTCGTTCCCCATAAGAACTACATGGAAAGCCGACATTCAAAAAGTTGAGGGATGGATAATTGAATCATTCAATCCGAGTGAAAGATTTATCTTCATTCAATAACCATTTACCACACTTTTCTCCAATGTAATAAGTTGCGTCAGAAGTATATTCATAATCACCACCTCCTGGCAATCCATTCCAATCAACAACAATTGTTGAAATCGGCTGTGTTATCTCTTCAGAACTTATTTCAGAAGTTTCAGCTGGTTGTGGGATAAGTGAATCCAAAGCACCGAAATGTGCAGCAGCATTAGCTTGTAAATCAACTTCAGGTTGTGTGACCTGGTCTTGACTAGGTTCTGCACCTTCGGGACCACTTGTGGCTGATTTAGAGACGCCAGGAGGGCCATTCTTTGGCTTTGGCTTACCAGGAGGGCCATTCTTTGGTTTTTCCTTACCAGGAGGTCCACCTGCTGGCTTAGTGTTGTTTTCGATTGATGGGGGCTCACCCTTTGAGTTCTCATTTACAGATTGATGAGCCAGTTCATCAAGATCGGAACTTCTCTTCTTGAGATACAATACAGCTCCAATTAGTGCAATGATTCCTCCACTTGAAAGTGCTATCAATTCGGTCGAAAAGCCTTGGTTTGCACCATTATAATCCTTAGTCCAGATATTATTTTCTTCATCTAATTCCCAAATAAATTGTTCATCATCAACAGAAATAAGCAATGTCCATTCTCCATCGGGTACGGTAATTCTAGAATTCATTGTAACTGCAGTATTTTCTCCTAGTTCGTTTAATAATTGGCGGGCTACAATAGTTTTCTCATCCCCTTGAACGATGAAAATACTTAGATTGAAAGGTTGTTGTATTCTTTCTCCAGCATTAATTAATTGCACTTTTAAGGATAATTTAGACCCTGCTGATGTATCGCCAGATATTTTTATTTCTCCCAATTCTAAGTCCGGCCCGATATTATTCAAAGTGCTTTCAAGCCACGGTGATAATTCACTATTTCCGTTTTCTGATTCAAGTTGCCATCCAGCATCATCGTAACCATCTGCCCAGCAAGCAATTCGTGCTTGATTTGATAATAATGAAGGATCACCTAGACTGCTAAAGTCGAAATTGAATGCAAACATTGTTTTTCCGTCGAATATAGTACTTGATTCACTTGAAAGGGTAACTGGTTGCCAATTTTGTTCAGTTGATCTCACTTGACAAGTAAGAGATAAATTTGAACTCCAAGATTGAGGTTCATCTACATTTACACCGATTTCCACATTGTTCAGGTGATACCTAGAAATTCCACTTGTCAATTGAGATTGTAATATCATTGGCGGATCAGCATCAACAACGATATCTGGTAGGTCGATTTCAAGTAACTTCTCGCTATCCAGTGGATCCCAAATACTAATTTTAGCATCATGGATTAGTCCGCTTTCAATTGGAGTTGAGAATGATAATGACAATTGGCCATCAATGATATCAGCAGTCAATCCACCCTGCCAGATTTCATTTTGTATTTTTCCAGACCAAAAAACACCTAACTGTCCATTGTAATTTTTATCCGAAATGAGGTGTTTAACCGATGCCTCAATTTCAATCATATCTCCTGCCATCACCTTAGGATTGTCGCCAAGGGTTCCATTTACAATCCCGGTTACATCCATTAAACTTTGAAATTGAACATCTAAGGCTCGCTCAAGAGACCATTGATTTTCCTGTGATTGACGAGTTGCACCATCATAGTCGCGAACGATGACATCTAATTCACCACTTATCAACCCCGTTGTTGTTAGTGTCCAATCAACTGTTGCCCACATTTCTACAGTCATTTCACCATTGGATATAGTTGCGATACAGTTTGAAGAATTAACTAATAATCTGGCATCAAGAGAACTACAAATTCCTTGATGTGGTAAATATTTGATACCAAGAGTTGAATCTCCACCCAATTCAATTTTGAATTCACTAAGGTCTTCCATTTCATTTGAATCGCTCGCAGTAATACTCCAACCGATTTGACGAGTAGGTTCAAGCCGTTGTCCAATGCCAGCGATTATTTCACCAAGCGGGGTAATATCTGTGATAACTGCCTTTTGAGGGTCGCGACTAATCCACCAAG
>JAOMOG010000035.1 GCA_028353405.1 Candidatus Poseidoniaceae archaeon
ATCAAGTGAAACATCTCATCTGATACATGAAGGTCAAGATTTCTGCTGGCCATGGTCTCTTTGCCAAATAATCCCAAACCATCAACATGACCAAAGTGTGCATGTGTTAACCAAACTGAATCGAGTGATGAGGCGCCCCAGATACGAAATTGTTCGCTCAGATAACGAGTTGCCTCGATCAGATGGCCATCTCCTGAATCGTCAATAATCCCTAAAGAAACGGGGAACATGGTGTCTTCTGCAGTCAAACCAGCACAGCATGGTTGGGTGCAGCCTGCTTGAGGTCGCGCGCCGTCTTGTGCAACACCGAGTAAGGTTACTTCGACCATCAACAATCCCCTCTTAATTAGGGCAAGAAGCGACCGCTTCTTGATTGCTCCCTTTTGAAACCCGCCGCGAAGGGCTCAAACGAGAGAGGGTTTTGGCCAAGGTTGAGGGGAATGTATGGCTGGACCTTCTAAAGTAGAATTCCCTGGCCAAAAAAAGCAAAGCATTCGCATGCGTGGTACAAAACAAGCCAACAAAGAAACCTCTGAAAAGATGGCTCGGCAACTTAAAAATTTGCTTGAGTCTCCTTATGCCCATTTACCGCAGTTGACTTGGGCTGGAAAGAACTCGTGGTTCGCTTCTGACCCTGTGACGAGAACTATGAAGACGCTTGACAAAATTATCTCTAAGAAGAACGACGTTGCTTGGTTATCAAAACGCATGATGGCAAGAAGTGGCGATCCTGTTGCTAAGGCATTTGCTGGTTCTCTACACGCTGCTCATGATGATGAAATAAAAATGGTTGGAAAGTTCGGTTCGGCTTCTTTCGGTTCTGCTTCATTCATCCGCCGAGGAGATGGCAAACAAGGTTACCTTGCCGGAATTCAAAATTTTAATCATCTAACTCTGCGCATGTTGCCATGGGAAAATCACGCGAAAAAAGGAATGTATTTCTTTACGTGGAAGGGCGGCTTTGTGTGCACTGGTAAGAATCCAAACCCTCCACCTGAATGGTTGGCTGATGTTCTTTCTCGCTCACGATTTGATTTCATTGAAAATGAAATCGATGGAAAGGTTGTTTGGGTTACTGCAGACTTAGACCCTGCAATAGTGGTGGAAGGAGGAAACACCCCAGAGGGTTATGTTCGTATGACTTTCCACCATGGTCCGATACTAGCGATTAGTCTAACCGCTCTTGAAAATCCAAGCAAGAAGGATTCTTCTTTTATTCACCACCTTGCTCTTTCAATGTTGCCACCTTTCCTACCATCTATTCTAACAATTGATGCCAAATGGGCTCCGAAAGGGTGGCCTCTAGACAAGGTTTTACCTGATGCTGCTGATGAAGGCATAGACAAAATCATCGATGCTTGGCAGGGACTTTCTATGAATGAAGGTCTAATTGCAATGGCGATTCGAAGAGCTGTTTTGGATAGTGTTGATACTGGTTTGGTGGTCGGAAATAATTGGGTTGAAGGAGATTCATTGCAATCTATTGAAGAAGCGCTGTCAGATGTTGCTGGTTCTGAGGATGAAAGAAATCTAACCGCACACGTACTATTTGCTTCGGTTAGCGATGGCCCTGAAGGTGATGAAGGTTTACGAATTGATTCGCGAGGCGGTATTTCTCCTCGAAACGCGGCTGCACTTGAGATAATCAAAGGTGCATCATGCGGTGATATCCTCAAAAACATGTGGGAAAAGTGGGGGCTTGAAGGATTGGCTAGCCTTGGCATTGAAGGAGAAGAGGCTGAAGAGATTTGGCAAGCTCAAGTCAACAAACCGAAACCGTTTGGTACATTCCTCAAAGGTTTGGATTCTGCAAGAATGGCGGCTCAAAATGTTGCCAAATTCCCAACAAGACGCGGTTCTATTGAAGGACCTGTTGGAATGATTCACGATCTTTTGTTAACCGGATTGTTAGAAGGTCCTGGAAAAGCCGAAAGAGAAGCTACTGGGCGTCATGCCGATATTGATTCAGCCGCTGCTGCATGGACTTGGTTACTAACTGTTGATCGTTCACGTGGACAGGAATGGCATTTCGAACCAAATGCTCGTGATAAGGCGGGTGCATGGCTTAGTGCTAGCAAAGATATGCACAAGTGTGGAGTTGAATTACTAAAGTGTGATGAAAGTCAATTAGAATCTCAAAGAGAACAGTGGCAACAAGCATTACTGCAATTAAAGAAAGTAACCGGTAGTGCTTAAAATAAACAAAGTCAGGTTTTGTTGACTTTGTAAAAGAAAAAAGAAACCATCTTGTTACCAAAATGGCGCACGGGGACATGTCCGCAGACATGCCCCCATACTTCATCGGGAAGTAGTGTTTAAACTACTAAGCGAGCGTTATTACTGGTTTCACTCAGCGCTTGAGTCGTCGTCGTCACCTGGTATCATTTCATCGATTTTCATACCGAGTAATGCACCAAGACCGAAGACTAGACCGTTCATGATCCAGTCTACTGCGACATCTGCTACTTGTGTTCCGCCATCTGCCAGCATTGAACCCATCCAGTTTGCTCCATCTAGGTGTATTCCAACTCCGGCGATAGCCATTAATCCTAATGCGCTTACCCATTCTGAGTTGCAACGTGTGTGGATTTGCCACCATACTGCACCTGCTGCAATCGCTGTGATAACAGGCCACATCATGTTGCCCATGTCTGCAACCCACATTTCAGGTGCTACGAAGGTAGGAGTGTCTAACGACCCTGCTTCTGTCATCAACAATACTGCTGCTAATGCTCCAAGTGTTTGGAATACCAAACGCATACCATTGTTCATCCAGTTATCTTGGTCTGCCAAGTCACCGGTCATCATGTGGCACCATGTCACTACTGGAAGAATATGTGCGCCGCTAAACGCCATCCAAGCAACTGCTAGAGTTGCTGCTCCAATAAGTGAACCAATGCCACTTCCGCCCATTCCAATTACTACCCAAGAGAGCATAAATGCGCCTCCGAGCTCAGCCATATTTCCTTTCCAATCCATTTCCATATTATTATCCCCCTCTGTTGAGAGCATTTGCAAGTTCAATTGAACCACTTATAATACCATTGTAAGAAAAATACCCTATAATGGCGTTTATTGTGGGTTGTTGGAATGGGCGGTGTAGTAAAAAACACCTAATGTAGAACGTATTTACTGTGTTTTTGGGCTGTTTGACGCGTTTTGAGTACAGAACAGGGGAAATTGAGTGTTAATACTAAGAAAACAATTTACTGGATTGTGGAAAACCGGTAAATGTTATTTTTTATCATACATTACTAAAGCCGCGTTCTATATCAGCCCATAGATCGTCAATGCTTTCTATTCCAATACTCATTCTAACAAAGCCAGGAACAAGTCCTGCTGCATGTCTTACATCTTCTGGAATCATCATATGACTTGAGTTGAAGGGGCATTCTATCAAAGATTCAACGCCACCAAGGCTTGTTGCTTCGTAAATCATTGTCAAGCCGCGCATAAATTTCAATGCTGCATCATCTCCGCCCTTTACTACAAAGGCAACCATTCCACTACCTTTCGGCATTACTCTTTGAGCAATCTCATAGTCTGGATGTGATGCTAATGATGTATGATAAACAAGTTCTATCATCGGATGAGATTCTAAGCGCGCAGCAATTGTTGCTGCGTTTTCACAAATACGTGGCATCCGAACATCCAAAGTTCGCATACCCCTCTCAAGCAGATAGCAGTTATGTGGGTCTGGACATGCTCCGAAGTGGACCTTTCGTTGGAATATTTGAGTAATTAATTCTTTAGAACCAACGACTGCTCCTCCAATAATATCAGAATGACCTCCAAGATATTTTGTGGTTGAATGGATTACCAAGTCCGCACCCATTGCAAGTGGATTACATGCCCATGGAGAAGCAAAGGTATTATCGACGATGCACAATAAGTTGTGTCGCTTTGCCACTTCGACCATTGCTGGAATATCACAAACTTTCAGAACTGGATTTGTTAATGTTTCAATATAGAGGATTTTTGTGTTTTCTTGGATTGCTGCCTCATAGGATGCTGGGTCTCGCATATCTGCCATCGTAGTAGAAATTCCAAATCTTGGAAGTTCCTCGGTCAATAAGCCATATGTGCCACCATATACATCAGTGCTTGCAACAATGTGATCACCATTACTCAATAATGAAACAAGTGTTGTTGAGATTGCACCCATTCCAGAAGAAAAGGTTTCTGCATCTTCTCCGCCCTCCATTGCACATAGCTTCTGTGCAACTGCATCTGAATTAACTGAAGATAACCTTGCATAGAGAAGAGTGTGTTGTGCGCCTGCCGCCCAACCAGCGTATCTATCATCGGTCAATTTGTAGGTTGAAGATTGAAAAATTGGAGTGTTTACCGCATCTCCAACGTGGTTCGTTCCGCTGTGCACAGCCTTGCTGCCAAATCCAGTAAGATTAGTTTCGTCGGTCATTTTACTCCCAATTACCTTGAAGTGCTCATAGGATATCAACGATACAGTGTTTATTTATCATATTCGTCGGCTTTTATAGAAAATAGTAGCCAATATGCCGTCAAAGTGTCGGAAGTGTTGAAATGCTCCGACGCATCGGCGATTTAATGGTAATAGAATTAGATGACAAAGATGAGGCGATTTTGCATAGCCTCGAATCGGACTCCCGTAAAGGTACACAAGCGATTGCTGATTCCTTATCGATGCCACGGGTTACCGTTCACGACAGGATTCGTCGGCTAAAAGAAAAGGGTGTTATCAAGAGATTTACAATCCAACGTGAACCGCGTGCAGTTGGCTTAGACTTGCGTGCTTTCCTCTTCGTAAGATGTGAAAGAGGGCAAGTCGACAGAAGAGATGTTGCTGAACAACTAGTTACTCTACCATTTTGTATTCGCGTTAGCATCATCACTGGTGATTGGGATTTATTAGTTGAAGTGGTGGCTTCATCGATGGATACCTTAGGAGATGCGATCCTTGACCAGGTCAGCAAGGTTGCTGGAGTTTCTGGAACTCAGACTATGATATCGTTTTATGAATTTGAAGGCGTAGCTTCTTCTTTCCGATGATAATTATTCATGCGGAGAGGCAAAATCTAATCTATTTATTATAGCACTTATCCATTGATGTCGCCGTCATCAGTGTTGTTATTTGGATCACTCATATTGGTGATTTCATCTCCATCATTAACTCCACCGCCATCTGTATCTGCATTGTTCGGGTCTGTACCATAACCATATTCTTCTAGATTGGTCAAACCATCGTTGTCAGCATCTATACCCGCATCATTGGAATCATTTGGATCTAGGCCATTACTAGATTCCCATACATCTGGCATACCATCGCCGTCAGTATCAGTATCATCAGAAGTGTCTAGATAATCAGGAATGCCGTCGCCGTCGCTATCTACAACTCCTTCTACTGAATCTAGAATGCCGTCGCCGTCACTATCATCATCTAGATAATCAGGGGTGCCGTCTCCATCGCTATCTACAACACCTTCAACTGAAT
>JAOMOG010000037.1 GCA_028353405.1 Candidatus Poseidoniaceae archaeon
CTTCACTCATAAACTGGCCCAGATGGGGATAGGTCAAAAACTCAACCTATGGCTACAATGCCGTAAATCACTGATTATCGCTTTCTCTTCCAGGGAATTTTTCTGGCTTTGATTGCCAAATCATCCAAGTTCCAGTTGCAGTTGCGATCAATCTTCCAGATTCTGCCCTGATTTCACCAGAAAGGTGGGCAACATTCCGACCTCTACGAGTAACGCTACCAACAGCCTCCAATCTCTCACCTATTCTTCCTGCATCAATAAATGACACATTTAGTTGAGTTGTTGCACACCATTCTTCCTTTAGCAAACCAGAAACTAATGCACCACCGCAAGCCATGTCCAACATTACTGTAAACAGTCCACCATGAGCAACTCCACCTTTATTACAATGGAATTCTTCAACATTGACAAAGACACTACAATGACCCGGAGACCATTGACCTCTTTCAATCGATAATGATTTTGCCATACCCGATAAATTCGGAGGTTGTGAGAAAATATCTTCTTCCATAACTACGCCTCAACAGTGATTCAATTTCAAATCACTGGGTGATGACACCCACAACTTTGACCATTATTCTTTTATTGCGCATTCCATCGAACTCTGCATAATGGATTTGTTCCCAAGTTCCTAAGTGTAATTGACCATTTTTTACCGCCATTGTGACTTGTTGACCGAGAAGTTGCCGCTTTAGGTGGGCATCACCATTATCTTCACCAGTTCTATGATGATGATATTCTTCCCCATCTTTACCATCAGCTCCATAAAATGGTGCCAATTTTCCTAAACAATTCATAATGTCATGATGTAATCCTGATTCAAGATCATTAACATAACAAGATGCTGTAATATGCATTGGATTGACCAATACGATTCCATCGGTGATTCCAGATTGCTTTATTACATTCTGCACGTCTTGAGTAATACACATTATCTCATATCTTTTGTCTGTATTTATCCATAACTCTTCAACATATGTCGCAGCTGTTCCCGTAACTAAAGTTCCCATATTAATGAAAAATCAGCGACGACTGATGGTATTTTCCGTAGTAATCAAGATGATGAAAACAAACTAGAATCATCTAATCCACCATTTGCAGACATAAGTGGAATCGCAACAATCAATCCGCATATTCCGTAACAGACTGCTGAAATTGCAATCACCGCAGCACCAAGAAGACTCATGACTCCCTGCGCGGCATCGTATTCTTCCTGCGTGATATTGCTATTATCAAGTTCTTCTTGCATAATATCATCCAAAACTAAAGTCGATGCTGATGCAATAATAAAACCAACTAATACAGTAATTAGAACTAATTGAACTCCTCTTCTTTCATAATTTGTCATCCAATAGCCACCCAAAACAGAAGCGGCACTCATCGATATTGAAATAAGGGCAAGTACAAGTGGAATCATCATTGAAGAATATCCTATTGCCATAACTATTTGACTAAGGCCATCAATAACACCTAGACAACCTGAAATTATTACTAATATTCCAATGACTTTTGCTGCACCTGATGGTTGCTGTACCATTATCACTTGACCTGGCATTCCACCGGCCATTCCACCGGCTTGACCGAGGACTGAAGGTTGTTCACTTACACTACCCATCATTACTGCTTCTGGTTGCTTGTGGTCCGGCTGTTGTCCTGCCCATGGGTCTGGCTGCATATTACCATGTGGGGTGATTCAGTCTTTCAATATTCGCTCATTATCATGATACGGAATGAAATCTCCATTGGTGGTGTTGAAGAAGGAGTGCCTCTTGGATTGAATTAGGGGAGAAGCATTATGGTTGACATCTTGGTTGTTTACAAGAAAAACTTTGAAGCAGTTCATGATGAAAGCCTCAACCAAATCAGTAGTGTCTTGGATGAGATTAGTACTCAAAGAGGTTTGAGGGTAGATATTAGAGCAAGAGAGAGAGTTCGGCGAGCTGATTTCATCGGGCGTGACTTGGTAATCGTATTAGGTGGTGATGGAACTCTAACCAGTATATCTCACAACATTGATGCAAATACTCCGGTAATGGGAGTCAATTCTCATCCAAGAGATGATGATGATGATGGAAGTTTTGGATTTTATATGGATTCAAGCATCCATACATTTGCAGAAGATATTCAATCTGCATTAGATGGTAAGGCAATCGTCAATGATTTACCACGTTTACAGGCAATAATTGATACTACATCTGGTAATCGTTTTACAACAGATCCTGCTATGAATGACTTACTAATTGCAAATACACATCAGTATGCTCCAAGTAGATATCACCTGCGAAGAGGAGAAGACAAATCAGTCCAGCATAGTAGTGGATTGATATTTTCTACTTGGCTTGGAAAAGGGGCATGGTTAAGTCATGCTGCAAATGAACAAGAATACAACCAAATCTCGGACTCTATAGAATCTGATGAAACTGATTCTCATTACTTTATGCTAGCCAGGGACATACCTCATTCACAGAGAAAGGACAGTCCTTGGGCATCTTTAGCTTGGACATCTGAAACGACCACATTAACATCTGATATGCATAGAGGAATGATTGTTCCTGATGGCTGGGATGAAGTTCATTTCAATAGAGGTGCTACGATTACAGTCAATTTAGAAGCACCAAGAATTAGACTATTGACATTTAGGCAATCGATGATTCAGCGACTTAATTCTTACCAAAGTTGATAGTAAGCAATAGAATTCTTCCCTGGACGTGTAAAGCGTGACCAGTGAGCAGATCAATGCAAGGCAATTCTCAATGATGATTGAAGAAGAATCAATCCAATAAGGATTGGTTAAGAGTCAATTGATTACTTGCGTAAGCAATGTATACTTAATGTAAAAAGTAAAGTGATACGAGAATTAAAAAAGGGTGGAAACGGGGGCCGAAGCCCCCGTTTCCGGGTTTCTTAGGAGGTGATCCACCTGCAGGTTCCCCTACAGGTACCTTGTTACGACTTAACCCTCCTTGTCGAAGGCAGGCTCGAATACGCCATAAAGCGCAGCCTCACCCACCCCCAACTAAGATGGTTTGACGGGCGGTGTGTGCAAGGAGCAGGGGCATATTCACCGTGCTATGTTGAAACACGATTACTACGCAATCCAGCTTCATGTGGGCGAGTTACAGCCCACAATCCGAACTATGAACGGGTTTCGGGTTAGCTCGATCTCTCGATCTGGCTTCCCATTGTCCCGTCCTTTGTAGCGCGCGTGTAGCCCATGACATTCGGGGCATACTGACCTGTCGTTGCCCTCGCCTTCCTCTGGTTTAGCACCAGCGGTCTCTCTATGGTGCGCCTCCTCCGGAGAGAAGGGTAGCAAATAGAGATGAGGGTCTCGTTCGTTATCTGACTTAACAGAACGCTTTACAGTACGAACTGACGACGGCCATGCACCACCTCTCTGAAAATCCGATAAGCTCATTACGCTGATCTTCATCTAACAGTCGGCCATGGTGAGTTTTCCGGCGTTGAATCCAATTAAACCGCACGCTCCTCGCGTTGCAGTGCTCCCCCGCCAATTCCTTTAAGTTTCAGCCTTGCGACCGTACTCCCCAGGCAGTGAACTTAACATCTTCACTCCGGCACCGGGGGCCCATTGCGGACTCCCGACACCAAGTTCACAGCGTTTACACCTAGGACTACCCGGGTATCTAATCCGGTTCGTGCCCCTAGGCTTCGTCCCTGACCGTCGAATCCGTTCCAGTGTGGCGCCTTCGCAACTGGTGGTCCTCAAAGGATGACAGGATTTTACCCCTACCCCTTGAGTACCCCACACCTCTCCCGGTTCCTAGTCTGGCAGTCTCTGCAGAATTCAACTAGTTAAGCTAGTTGATTTACCCACAGATTTACCAAACCGGCTACGGACGTTTTAGGCCCAATAAAAGCGACGACCACTCGAGCTGCCGGTATTACCGCGGCGGCTGGCACCGGTCTTTCCCAGCCCTTATTCCAATACCGATTAATAGTAAAGAAAAGAGATACACTATGTGCATCCACTTGGAGTTCCCTCATCACAGTTTCCTGCAGTGTGAAGTTTTCGCGCCTGCTGCACCCCGTAGGGTCCGGATTCGTGTCTCAGAATCCGTCTCCGGGCTATGTCTCCCAACACCCGTACGCGTCGATGGCTAGGGGGTCCATTACACCCCCTACGACCTGATACGCCGCAGACCCATCCTATGCCGTAATCTTTCAACCACACACCGTTCCAGGCGTTGTGATCTATCCGGTATTATTCTCAGTTTCCCGAGGTTATTCCAGAGCATAGGGCAGGTTATCCACGTGTTACTGAGCAGTTTGCAATGAATCTAATTTCATTCTACTCGCATGGCTTAATCGAACTCCAACAGCGGTCGCCTCTGGCAGGATCAACCAGATTTCTCTTGTTACGATCCTTTGGGCTACTTGTCGCTTATTCAATTTAATGAATTGCTGTACCTAAAAAAATTGGCGAGAAAATAATGCACTTGAGCTTCTTGCACAAAATACGTCATAATCTCGATCACCTTCCTGACCCCGAGCTTGCTCCAGATGGAGGTTTCTCGGAATCGCAATGGCTTCGGCTTCACGTATGCAGAGGATGGCGGCAGTCATTGTCCCGAGAGACTCAGCCGCCAACGCCGTTCTACACAACGCAAGCAAGCCACCGACTCACCCCCCCTATATCAAGATAACCTATCCCACAGGGGGTGAGAAATGACGCACTGCTAAGCAATTAATGGCAGATATTTTGCCTCGTCGTAGCAGATTATAAGTCGTCGAAAACAATCACGTAATAATTTGCAAAAATGATGACAGATTATGAATA
>JAOMOG010000038.1 GCA_028353405.1 Candidatus Poseidoniaceae archaeon
GAATTGTCGCCAACCCCATCGCCATCACTATCTTGTGTTTCATTTACATCGTTAGGGAATGAATCAGTACAATCAGGGATCCCATCTCCATCACTGTCGACTTGAGGCATTTGGTCGTAATAGTTAGCAACACCATCTTGTGGTACCAATCTATCGATGGCATCATAGAATTTTTCGTTTGGATGATCGGAACTTGCCCAAGCGATTATACAATTTGGTTGAATTAAAACATAGGTGGGTGTGCCACCAATCTCCCAGTTATCCATATGTGTTTTATTTAAATCATCAATAAATGGAATTGCAAATGCTTGTCCATTTCTAGTTGAGCAATCTACGTTGGAGGAATTACACATTTCCCCTTCCGTTTTATCTCTGAATGCTTCTATTTCAGCCCTGGAAGAATCGTGCCCTTTTAACCCAGTAAGTTCTGTTGCACTGGCAAGGAAACTAACTCGTGGGCCATTCCAATTTGGATTTTCAGGAACAAAGTAGTTTGAACCTTCTTGGTATTCCTGTGCTGAATTGAAACAATAAGGACAATCGGTATCCGTAAATTCAATCATAATCCACTGACTATCTTTAGTATTATTGTCATCTATTTCCCAATCATAATCATAGTAAGTTTGCAAGTCAAAGTCCTGCCATCCTGAACCATTGTATGCTTCGCCAACGATATTTGGTGCTGGCATACCTTGCATACTTATGAGATTGGGCTTAAGGATAATTTCTATTTCTAAATAAGAAATCCAACGTTGCTGATCTCCAATACCTTCGTAAATCTTGATGTGAATGGATACATCTTGTGCTTGGTCAGTGTACTTTCCATCTAATGAAAGAGTGAGATTAAAAGATTCACCATTAGCAAGTCCAGATGTGGTCTTGTTCCAAGTTCCTTCAATCTTCTTGTTATATTGTTGTACGAATGATTCATTGAAATCGGAAAGGATGAATGCTGTTTCAATGTAAACTCCACCATTTTCACTACCGCTGATTAATGAACCCTCAATCATTATTGTATCGGATTCAATTAATGAATTAGCAAGGGGAGAATATATTTCCACAACTGGTTCATCATCAACTAGTCCATATGGCACGATGACGAAGAACATACGGAACTTCTCTGAAGACTGATTGAGATGATCATAAACAACCAATTCCATGCGGATTGTGTTTTCATTATCCCCTGTGGAATCAACTGTTGCATTCTTGAAGACATATCCCCAAGTTCCGTTATCGGCGGGTTCTGTGAAAGTGTGACCCTCTAATGCAAAGTCATCCTCACCATATGGTGCATCAAACAATATTTTCCATTGGTTGGTTTCAACACCGGAACTGGAATTACTTGCATCAAAAAATATCTTTGTCTCACCATCAGAATCAAGAGTTATTCTGTAGATATCCCATTCAGTACCTGAAACCGTTTTTGTTCCTGTGAATTCAACTTGATCGTCATATCCCTCTCCCATCACAATTTCAGCATTTGCTATGGGATGAGAAGGTTGTTGGGCATCTACTATATTCACGATAGGGCCTAAGAATGAAAAGAGAAAAATAAATGTGATGAAGAACATTATCGTTCGTTTCATAGTTCCACCACTTCTCTTTCAAAAATAAACCCTTTGACTTGAATTAGCAAATATACAGGCTTCATGTGAACACAAGGGGCCCCCTTGTATATGGCGTCGTTGCTATGGGTACCCACGATGTCGTATAGGGATACAAGGGGCCCCCTTGTGTACACCCATCTCTCTGAGACGATTCCTTGCAAATCACACAACAGTTGTGTCTTGAATTGCGTACACAATAGACCATACAGATTGTCTATCTGTGTTGTCATAGGCAGACCCGCCAGATATAGAATAGGTTGTCATCTGTGAGAGTTCATGTGTACATTCTAAAGCGCTTCCTGGAGCAATAGCATACCCAGCCCCTGATGCGAGATAACTAGTAGTGTAAACAGTCACACCCATACATTCGGAAGTCATCGAAAATCCAGACATTTGGTAAATCAATAGTGCTTCACCCGGGGAAGTTGTAATTGAGGTGAAATCAAATTTACAACCCGGAGCATATCTATAATCGTTCATTGAACTATATCCGCTCCAATCTATTTGTCCTCCACGTTCCGTACAGTTTGTCACATTCCAATCTGATGCCTGTTGTGGATAACCCGTTTCTTGACAGGTTTCTCCGTAGTATGTGCCATTTGATTCCGAGTAAGAAGGTCCCCACTCCAAACATCTTTGTTGTCCTGAACTTGCATCTTGGCCATCATTCCAATAAGAGAAGTAAGTGTTTCCAGATGAATACCAAGTTCTTTCCTGTGATTCAGAACTTGTTGTAGTATTATTGTAATAATTATTGATTACAGCAGTACTTTCACTACTACCATCTGCTGCATCAGCGCCTTCGGCATCACCAGTGGTAGAACCATCAAAACATCCGGAAAGGGGCAATAAAACGACAAGCAGCAAAACAAAAACACGATCAGTCTTCATGAACGAGCCTATCTATTCAAACGAATAAACTAATCCCAAGAATAAGTGGTTATGGATATTACACAAGGGTCTATGCTCAAACCCATGTGTACAAAATTGGCGAATCTATGGGCTTTCAGTGGGTGCTATTCGTCGCTACCGACGTATACACGAAACTGACACTTTTCTGAATACAAATCAAATACATGCAGTCTAAGCGCCCAATATGCGCTTGGAATGGCCCGTCTATGCATTTACTGCCGGTGTTTTCCTCGCCTTTGCTCTAAGTGTTCAGTTCCTCTCCCTTGGCACCGGTACCGTCGTTGGCCTGTTCGTGCTGCTGACCGTGGCCTATGCCTGGGTCGCCTGGATGATGATCAAGCAAAAGGCCGTCCTCGAACTTCACGCCTACATTACCTGCAATAAGTGCGGTGAGTTGACGCCTTCACAAGGCAAGCACTGCATGAACTGCGGCGCCGACTTGTAGTCAAACATATACAACGGTGGCCCTGTAGTCGTCTGCAGATGTAACGGTGCCATCTGCTCAGGCTTTCACTTGACGCTTGTGAGCCTGGACAAGCAGAATCTTCAGGTTTTTATTTCTCAATTCCTCAGTCAGATTAGAACTATGTTCGGATTGAACCCCCAAGTGGGTTCTTCAGTGGTTGCATCGGTAAAGAAGGGAAGAACATCTTGAAGCACTTTTGGAACATCTACAGACCATAAATTCTCGAACAAGGGCGATTCAGGCGTTCCTAGTTTGTCAGTCAGTTTACTCCACATCTTGACGATGCCTCGAATGTTTTGTCGCTCATATTGGAACATCAGAGCTGTAGTCTGGATGAGTCCTTGAATTCCTAGGATGTATCGCTGGTCTGCCTCTCTCGCCTTAAGTGACTTCCACATTTCCTCCCAGTCTTCGTGTGCGTGCCAGTAGCGGCCTGTATTGAACTCGGTAATGCCGCCATCAAGCCACCTTTGCTCTTGTTCAGAAAGTGGGCATTTAACCGCCATGGTTTGCGCTTCACTTGTTTGTTTTCAAATTAGCCCCCTACAGACCTTTATTGGTGAAAGTTTGGCTTTTGCAGTTAAGACAGAATCCGGTAAAGGAATTTACCATTGAAAAATGACGGAGTTAATCTTAATTATCAGGGTATTTATTCCCTATTATGCAACCAGCACCAACACCAATGCCAGTTCCAACAACGCCCGAGCACAAATTGCCCAATGATGAAATAATGTTCAAAGATGTTTCAATAAGTACACTGAATGGATTTTTGGGCTTAGCCATTCAATGGCTTGTTGTACCATTCGCAATAATTTGTATGTTTGTCACATATGAGTTGGGTGCATTGATTGTTATTGGAATTATAATGCAAATTCTTCTTTCAATTCTTTGGTTTTTAATGTTCAATAGTTACTTAGTAATTAATCCAAATGAGGGGGCTGCCATGCAATTCTTTGGTAAATACAAAGGAACGGTGGACAAGCAAGGATTCCATTTCTTCATTAATCCATTATACGAAAAACAAAAGATCTCTCTAAGAATTAGAAACTTTGAATCAGCGAAACTAAAGGTTAACGATGTCAATGCAAATCCTATTGAAATCGCAGCAGTAGTTGTCTGGAAGGTTGTAGATACTGCAGAGGCTTTGTTTGAAGTTGATAATTACCAGAACTATGTTCAGATTCAAAGTGAAGCTGCACTACGCGCTATGGCAACAAAATATCCCTATGATATTATTGAAGACAAAGATGTAGGTGGAATTGCACTATCAAGTCACCAAGAAGTCATCGCACAAGAATTGCAAATTTCAGTTGAAGCGCGATTGAAGAGAGCAGGAATTGAAGTCTTAGAGGCTAGAATCAGCCACTTGGCATATTCACAAGAGATCGCTCAAGCAATGCTGCGCCGCCAACAAGCAAGCGCAGTGGTTGCAGCACGCAGTGAAATCGTCAAAGGTGCTGTAGGAATGGTTGAAATGGCTCTAGAGCAATTAAGTGAAAAGAACATCATTGAATTAAATGAGGAAAAGAAAGCTACAATGGTCAGCAATCTGCTAGTAGTATTATGCTCGGAAACAGATACTACACCAGTTGTTAACACCGGTTCTCTATAATATTCGCTAATTGCTAACAGCACTCGATTCATGGGATGAAAACCTGGCTGAGAT
>JAOMOG010000039.1 GCA_028353405.1 Candidatus Poseidoniaceae archaeon
TTTATATTGATGAGATTGGTCTCATTTTTTGTAGTAATATTGCGAATTTTATTTGTTTCTGAGTTAAACAAACTAGACGGTTCAGAAAGTAAAGTGATGTCAGCATCAGTCGTTCCATTATTTATCAGCCTAGCCTTGCGGTCTTGTTCGGCCTTTTCAGAAATTGCAGCGAGTCCATTGATGGGTGAAACATTATCTTTTTGAAGTTCCTGACGTTTGTTCCTTTTCCGTTCACTTTTCTTGCCGCGTGTAATGGTTGGATTACGCCGACGGCTCGGAGCGCTCATAGACATCCATTATCTCTACACTATTTGATAATAAGCCAATCATTTGTTATTCATAAGTTGAGGGATAGATAATTGAGGTATTGCAAAGTGGGCGGGATATGCGTGCAATGGCTTTGCTACTCAGCACCCTGATGATTTCGTTCACATTAGCTGGATGTTTGCAGGATGATGCTCTCATTGCTCCACCTGCTGAAGAGCCGGAAGGGGATGGTAGGACTTTCGTAACAGGTCCGGATGGAATGCCTGTTGATGAAACACCACTAAATCTTAATTTCACATTCAGTGACGTAGGTGAAACAGGAAAGGAACCGAGTATAGGAATTACATCAAGTGGGTGTATGTTCTTCATTGCTATGGAAAAACCAATGCGCTCATGTGACCACGGTGAAAGTTGGACAAATGTCGCCGACATTACTCAGGCACCATTCACTAGCGATCCATATGGATGGGTTGACCCAGTTACAGATCGTGTTTTCAATATTCATATGATGGGATTAGAGTCTACTTGGATTGGATGGTCGGATAACGATGGAGAATCGTGGTTGGGTAATCCTCACGATTCAGGAACAACACCTCTAAACGATCACATAAAATTAGCAACAGGTCCTTGGGTTGACGAGGGATATGGTATTATTGGACAACTAAATCCAACATACGAAACCGCTGTTTATTTTTGTTTTAACAAACTTGTAGGAATCTCATGCTTCACTAGTTTTGATGGTGGAGCAACATTTGAAGTTGGAGGGAATATAGTCGGTCTTGCATCTACCAATGGAGGATTGCATGGGGCTATTACAACCGCACCCGATGGTACAGTTTATGTCACACCACGAGTAGAAACTCCAACACTAATTTTCTCTAAAGACAACGGAGTAACTTGGGACGAAAGAGAAATGGGGACTGATGTCGGCACACCGAATCCTCGTAAAAACTCTGAAGTTGCAACGGATAGTGAGTCAAATGCATATCACATTTGGACAGGAAATGACCAAGGAATCTACATGTCCAGAAGTATTGATTCAGGAGACTCATGGGATTCTGAAAGTATTCGAATTAGCCCAATAGAAGTTATTTCGACGGCTTTCCCGCAAACGGATGCAGGAGACCCTGGAAGAATCGCAGTAACTTATCTAGGAAGTGAAAATGGTTCATTATTAGATTCAGCAGATATTGATGGAAACAATTGGTCTGGTAATGGGCATACAGCTCCTGTTGGCGTTCACTATCACCTCTACGTAACATACAGTCTAAATGCACTAGATGAGGCTCCAACTTTCCATACCCAAAGGGTATCTGATGACCCAGTACAAATTGGTTCTATGTGTCTTAACAGTGGAGATTGCCGTACTGATGAAGGAGGATCTAATCGTAATCTATTGGATTTCAATGACCTAACCATTGACCTAGAGGGACGAGTTTACATCGCATTTGCTGATGGTTGTATTGATGCCTGTGCAACAAGTTCGGATCCTCAACCTGCAGATTCTAGAGCAGGACGAGGTTCTGTTTACTTCTTGAATATGGGCCCGAGTCTATACTTAAGCAATGGTGAATTGAGTGGTTTTACTTCTGAGTCAGTTTCTCTTAGCGATAAACCTGTAACACTGTTAGCAGAGCAGAGCAGACCTAATGAACGTAAAGTTGAGATGGAATAAGAGATTGAAATCAATATCTTGTAGTATTTCCACTAGCCTTGTCTGTTATTGTTCTCCATATTCTCTTTAGTGGGTCATAATAACGGTCAACAACTCTTTCCTTTAGAGGAATGATGGCATTGTCTGTAATGTTGATTCCTGCTGGACAAACATCTGTGCAACATTTTGTAATGTTACAGTAAGAAATACCAAATTCATCCTTAATCTCTGGCACACGATCCTCTTGATCCATTGGATGCATCTCAAAGTTAGCCAGGCGAACCATTGTTCTCGGTCCTCCAAAGACATCGAATTTTTTGTATTCTCTGAGTACGTGACATGTGTCTTGGCAGATATAACATTCAATACACATTCTAAATTCTTGGGCACGCTTTGCTTCGAATTGACTGAATTTCCAATCAGGTTCTTCTGGTCCTTTGATAGGAGCTACCGCTTTAGCCATCTCATAATTCCAAGAAACATCTGTCACAAGATCCTTGACATGCGGGAAGGTTTTCATTGGCCGTACAGTAATTACTTCATCTTCAGGAGTTTCTTCAATGATATCGCTCATTCTAGTCATACACATCAATTTTGCTTTACCATTGATTTCAGCACTACATGAACCACACTTACCAGCTTTACAATTCCAGCGGCATGAAAGGTCAGGCTCTTGCTCATGTTGAATACGGTGAATACAATCGAGAAGAACCATTCCTTCATCTAATTCAATTTCATATTCTTCTAATTCGCCTTCACCTTCTTGTCCTCGGAAAACTCTTAATTTTATATCACTCATAATCAGGCCTCCTTTTTTGAACGGTCAAGTAATTCCTCTAATTCTTCAGGGGGTTGAGATAACTCTTCTTGACGAATTTTAATTTCCGAACCATCCTTCCAAACTACATTTGTTGTGTGGCTCCACATACCGGTATCAGGTTCTGGGAAATCATCACGAGTATGCCCGCCACGACTTTCAGTACGAGTTAATGCGGCAAGCGTACAGGCAGAAGAAATTTCTACCATATTTTGTAAATCTAAGGCTTGATGCCATCCCGAATTGTAAACCATTGATTTTCCAGAACTTGTATTTCCGATTCTGTTTCTGAACTCTTTGAGATCAATTAATGCACTTTTCAGTTCAGATTCTGTTCTAATGATGCCAACTTTGGCTTGCATCATATCTCGCAATTCATCATATACTCGACCTGGGTTTTCTCCATCTTCTCTGTTCAGAGGTTCTAAGTTTGCTTTGACAGCACTTTCTATTTGCTTTGTATCAAGTTTAGGTTGCTCAATATCAGTTGAACGCTTTGCAGCAAATTCTCCAGCTCTCTTTCCAAATACGATTAGGTCTGAAAGTGAGTTACCACCAAGACGGTTTGCACCATGCAAACCACTCGCAACTTCACCAGCAGCGTATAAACCACTAATTGTTGATTCTTGTGATTCAGCATCTACTCTAACTCCACCCATTACATAGTGTGCAGTTGGACCAACTTCCATTGGTTCCTTAGTTATGTCAACACCAGCAAGTTCTCTAAATTGGTGGTGCATGCTTGGAAGTTTTTCGATAATTTCTTCAGCAGTACGTTGATTTGCAATGTCTAGATATGCACCGCCGTGAGTTGAACCACGTCCTTCTGCAACCTCTTTGTTAATCGCCTTAGCAACAACGTCTCGAGTAAGTAATTCCGGTGGGCGTCTAACGCTTGCCTTTTCACCAGCAACAACTTGTCTAACCCATTCTGTAGCCTCTTCTTCGGTTTCAGCGTGGTCGCCTTTGAACATCTCAGGGACATTGTCAAACATGAATCTCTTTCCTTCAGAATTACGTAGAACGCCACCTTCACCACGAACACCTTCCGTAACCAATATGCCTCTTACACTCGGTGGCCAAACCATTCCAGTCGGGTGGAATTGAACGAACTCCATATCGATTAATTCAGCACCTGCATTTAGAGCCAATGCGTGTCCGTCTCCAGTATATTCCCAAGAACCAGAACAAATAGACCAACATCGAGTAATCCCTCCAGTAGCCAAAACAGTTGATTTTGCTGAGTAAGCGTGCATTGCACCATCTACTCTATTGTAAGCAACACAACCAGTACATGTACCATCTTCATCTTGTAGTAAATGGCTTACAGTATATTCCATGAAGATGTCAATACCGGAATGAATTCCCTTTTCTTGTAGAGTTCTAATTATTTCTAAACCAGTGGAATCAGCAACGTGGGCTAAGCGTGGATAAGTATGTCCACCAAAGTTTCGCTGATTGATTAGTCCGGATGGGGTTCTATCAAAGACAGCGCCCCATTGTTCAAGTTCACGAATTCGATCAGCAGACTCTTGAGCATGAATTTGTGCCATACGCCAATTGTTGAGGTATTTTCCACCCTTCATGGTATCTTTGAAGTGGACTTTCCAACCATCTCGGTCATCCGCATTTCCTAGGGCAGCAGCAGCGCCACCTTCGGCCATAACAGTGTGTGCCTTACCCAATAGGGATTTGCAAATGATTGCAGTTTTAGCACCACTA
>JAOMOG010000004.1 GCA_028353405.1 Candidatus Poseidoniaceae archaeon
TGTAAATTTAGCATTAGATTGTAGCGTCGGTGGATTGAAAGCAGGGGAACTTTGCCGCTTGGTTAACGAGGTGGGGTAGTCTGGATATCCCGTCGGGCTCATAACCCGGAGACCGGTGGTTCAAATCCATCCCTCGTTATTTTTCAACCATATTCGTAGTAGTCGTGTTTTGGTTTCAATGCATCCAATGCAGATTGTAATTTGGCATTGGCTACTGCTTCACCATTTTCAATAGCAGTAATCTCTTTTTCTAGTCTTTCAGACTCACTCTTGACAGCAGATCGTTGTGAGATATGTACTCCACTCAACGCTTGTAAAGTTGCGAGAAGTTTCTTCGCATCTTGAGCAGGCCTATTTTCAGGCTCCAATATGAACAAACCATCTTTTTTAATCACCATTTCAGAAGCGGCGCAACAATTCAATAGAACTTGTAACATCTTCTTTTCAGGCCCCATTGCAACTACAGCCTCATAAGCTGCAGCAATGTGATTAGGTGCAAGTTTTTGGCATTTGTAATATGCCTTTTTCGCAGGACCATTTTTACCAGCAGCTGCATGTAAGTTCCCCTCTCTGCGATAGTCTTCAGCAGGTGGAGTTAATTTTGAAATCAATTCAGGTGCGTTCTTTTTCAAAATACGGATTAATTTTTTACGTTCTCTATGTAGTATTTTGATAATCCTAATTCCTTCTTTAGCCTTATTGCGCTGTAGTAAAACATCGCAATATAATCTGAGTCCTTTTACCAACATAACTTGAGAGTCTACAGCTCTTTTTTTGTTGGCTAATAGCATACTAGTAAATTCAGACGCCATTACTTCCGACATTTCCATTCTACCATCTTCGATATACCGCTCAATCTGCAGTAGAGTTTGTGCAGGATTACTCATACCGAACATGATGCTCAAATACGGCGTTTACTTCCTGCTCTATGATTGCTTCTCCACTTTCATCGGATAACCAATTATTGCTCTAGTGTTCAATTAGAATGGGATTTAGTCTAATAAAGGTGCAGCTGTCAATGTTTTTGTTGTTTCAACACCGTCAATATTACGGATTACATTAACCACAATTTCCGATAAGAATCCAAAATCCGGGCATTGTAATTTGACAAATATATCATATTCTCCGAACAATATTAGAGATTCAGTAACCTCTTCTACTTGACGTAACTTCTCAATAACATGATTTTCACTTCCTGGCTCTGTAACGATTAGCACAATCGCTGTTGCGGCTCCGTATTGCATCTGAAGTAACTCCTCTATGTGCACTACATTGTAGCGCTCATGTTTAATGGTTCAGTTAGATGGCCCATCATGGCAGATGATTTGTGCATCGCAATTACCGGGACTCCGGGTACTGGTAAAACCAGCATTTGTGAATTACTAGAGACAAATGGTTTTACGATTTATTCAGTTGAACAGTTAGCCAAACAACATGAGTGTCTTGGAGAAATCGATGGCGAAGACAATTCTGCACCAGTAGATGTTCATAAATTAGCAGATGAATGGCAGTGTGAAGACGCTGGAATCGTATTTGTTGATGGACATTTATCGCATTTGCTAGAAGTGGAAGCGGTTGTAGTATTACGCTGTGATCCAAATATTATCGAAACAAGGCTTAGTCAACGTGAATATGGGGATGAAAAAGTCGCCGCCAATGTCGAATGGGAACTTATTTCTGGCGTTTGGTCCGAGATGCTTGAATTTGAAATTGAAACCCCCTGTTTAGAACTTGATTCATCTGCAAAATCACCCGAGCAATTAGTTGAAGAAATACTAGACTGGGTCGAAGAAGGCTGTACCTCGCAGAGCGTCGAAGAAAATGCCTCTAAAGCAATAGATTGGATTTCAAAAAATCTTTGAAAAGGAATATTACACAAATAATCTAGCCACAAACCTCAACCCCTGCCGCAACTTCGCAGAGTTTGGTGGAGTGAATGGCACTTGAGAAATTACGTCTTCAATGGGAGAAATTCTTTGAACCTATATTCAATCTTTTAGGCGATACTCATCCCTCTGTACTCACTTGGGCCGCCTTACCAATCGGGCTACTAGGCGGTGTCGCTATCGCTTTTGCACCGAAAGATGAATTTGGTGCAACATTGCTATTAGCAGGCGCTTTATTGATAGGAATTTCAACTATACTTGACGGCCTAGATGGGCCTTTAGCGAGGAGAAACGGAATGGTTACTCGTTGGGGAGATTACCTAGATCATACCTTTGATAGATTGTTAGATGGAACTTGGATTGTTTGTATTGCAGTATCTCCATTCGTTGGTGATATGTCATTTGGATTAGTGGTTGCATGGTTTACATTGTTGGGATCTTACATGGGAACTCAGGCTCAAGCGGTTGCAGGAACAAGGAATTATCGTGGCTTTGGAAGGGCAGATAGAACAATCATGTCAATCGTAGCACTAATTTTATCTGGTCTTTTCATCTTCTTTGACGTTGCAAGTTTTGGTTATTTCCCAGGGGTCTTCGACCATATTGAAATCAGTCCAATGAGCATAGTATTGATAATTTCGGGTATGGGTGGAATATACACATTTTTGATACGATTCATACAGGCTAATAACGGAATCAAGGAAATAGACAGAAATGACCCCCTTCCTCAACCCGAACAAAAGAAATCTAAGCAATAATTAATTGCACTAATTTATCATTCCCGCCACCCCGTAGGGGTGATAGTAATGGCAATTTTCGCACTTTCCAAGCGACAGCGTATTAATGGGTTAATGCGACAAGCGTAGTGATGGGTATGAAATCAAGTGAATTTGGCGGCATGCAAAAAGCTGTATTCTTGGTGCTCTGCATGTTGTTGGCAATAGCGCCATTAAGCAATGTTTCTGCAGAAGACATCGGTTCTCCTACAAGCCTACAAGCTCAAGATATCAATGCAATTTTTGATCCTGCCAGTGAGACGACAACAATCACATGGCGCAACATCGATTCAACTGGAACTGAATTGCAGGGGCTGTTTGATGCAACATACAATGTATATCGCAGTAGTGAACCAATTGATTCTGTAAATATTCTTAATCTAACAGCATTTGCTTCCGTAAGCGCTTGCACTCCTGCTTCCCTGACTCCTATATCCACCAACCCATTCGATTGTAGAGGAATAAACGGAACACATCAAGGACATTCAGTATCATATTTGGTTCCACCTGGGTTCAATACATCAACATATTATGCAATTACTACAGCAAATGAGACAGGCGTTGAAACCTATGAATTAGATTTCAATGCATCAAATCTATTTGAGCCAGTAATAGAAATAACTACTCCAGTTCGCACCCCTTACAATCTTGCTTCTAATTTTGATTATTCTAAAAGCCAAACTACTCTTCAATGGGTAAATTACAATGATATTAATCCAATACTGCCCGAGACTGGTAATGACGCTTACCAAATTAATATTTGGAGAACCCAAGTTCAAGTTTCCAGATCTAACGGATGGTGGATATTGGATGATATTAACTCCGAACTGGTTCTAACTCTTCCTGCTGGGACTGATAGTGTGGTTTTAGACATACCAGAAAATACTGATAGGGATATCTATTATTCAATCACCTACCTTCTTCCAAATTGGACTGCACCAGGAATTGATTATGAGGATGTTAGATTCCTTTCAAACAATGCGATGTCAACTATCACGATGGAAGATAACATGCCACCAAGCCAAGTGGATAGTATGTATGCTTCCTTTACTGCAGAACCTGAGACAGGTGGCGGAGTAACTGGAATCACATGGGCAGATGTAAATGGTGAGGAAGGAGAATCATATCAAATCTATATGGCTGGAGTTTCATTCTCAACAATTCTCAATTCGGATGTACAATTGATTGCTACGATTACCGAGGGAGTTGGAGCGTTTGATTACCATGTGCCAGTAGGTAGAATGGGTCACGCGTATTATTGTATTATCACAGTTGACATTTACGGAGTTTCAGATACCAATACTACTCAAAACAGTTGTGAAGGTCCAATCTTTGAGAATGCATTTTCTAATTGGATTGCTGAGCCGACCAATGTTTATGCAGAATTTATTGGAGATAAAACGACTAGGGTTACTTGGGATGACCAACTTGGAGTTGAAGGAGAACGCTATCACATTTGGAGATCTAATTATTTGGTTTCTGGAACACAATTCAACGGCGTTATTGGTTCAACAAGTGACAATTATTCTGTGAAATGGCTTGGAACAGTCACCGATGGAATTGGCGTATTTGATGTAACTATTGAAGATGACATAATACCAGATAATTCACATTACTTCGTTACCAGTGAGGCATTATATGGCCACATTAATGGAACATATCACTATACTGAATTAGAACAGAATTACTATGGTCCAATTTCAGAAGATACCCGTTCTCCAAACCCATCTAGAATAAAAGAAGCCTATGCGGTTGGAAGTATAAACCAAATCACTCTAGAGTGGTTTAATGAAGTTGAGATTAATGAATCATATACGATTTGGCGACATATGGGTGAGCCATTCGGTGAAGATAGAGATGAACTATCAAATAGCGCCGCTGATGGATGGGAATTGGTGATGGATAATGTCGAGGCAGGTACATCACTTCAAACTTCATTCGTTCGCCAAATTCCAATTGCCGATTCTATTAGCAGAGATGTTTGGTATGCAATTACAATCGCAGACCAATATAACAATGAAAATAATGAGATTTTCTCTGGAATAGGTGGTAATGCATATCAGGTGACAGAAGATACAATGCCGCCACAAGCGATCTTGAATATTATCACTGATGAAGGAGAGGAATTTACCAGCCCTTCATTGGTTGAGGGGTCATACACGATTCTATTACAATTAAATGAATATTTGAAGAGCCAGCCTTATATCAATATTACAACCACTACTGGTGGAGATATTACAGTTGGAGAATCACCTATGTCTATGATGGTTGAGAATTTTAACAATCCTGATTTAGGCCCAGTATATTCCTTTGACTTTGAAATTACAGCTCAAACAAATGCAGGTCCAATGGTCATTACAGTGACTATGACTGATACTTCAGAAAATGAAGCAATAATTGATTGGACAGATAGAGCGGTTGATGCCCAACGCCCAGAAGTAACAATCTATTCACCATCGAGTAGTAACGATGGTTCAAAGTATCTATATGGCAATAAAATAAACATACTTGCAGGTGCTGAAGATGACGTAAGAATAATTTCCTTCCAATACAAATTAGTATATCATTATGGAGGAATTAGTGGTAATGCTCTATCAACTCCATGGTCTAATGCAGATGGAATTACTGACTTAAATGGCGATAACACTTCACTGACAATGGATTTAGATTTGACATCTGGTAGTTTCAGCCCTGGTCAACACGCAGTCTCGGTTAGAGCAATAGATTCGGCTGGAAATGAAGTGACAAAGACAGTGCAATTTATCGTTGACTATTGTCGTAACACTCTTGATGGAACAACATACTGTAGTTATGAGGAACAACTCGCTCCTCCTTTGGAACCTCTTGTAATCGAGCCAGGGTTTACCGACCCACCATATGTTGTTGTTTGGGTTATTGCGGGTTTGACAATCTTGGCATGGGCAGTCGCTCTAATGGTAATCTCAACCGGTATGAGTGGTCCTAAGAAGAAGAAGAAGGGCGATGATGAAGATGAAGACGAAGACTGGATGTCTGAATTCATTGGAACTTCAGGCGAACTTGATATGTCTGAAATTACCGATGTCAGCGCTCCTAAAGAGGAAGAGAAGCAAACACAAGAAGTTGAAGATGAAGATGATCCATTCGCAGTTAACAAGACACAACGTAAAACTCGTTCAAAGAAGAGGGACGATGACGATGATGACGATGATGACGATGATGACGATGACGACGATGATGACGACGACGACTTCTTTGATGACGACGACGACGATGATGATGATGATGAGCCAAAGTCCAAATCAAAGCCAAAGCGTTCAGTCGGACGTCGTTCTGCACAACCTCGTAAAGCACCAAAGCGTAAAGTTGGCAGGAAGTCTAAGGATTGATATTTGCTTCTAAGCAAACAAATTAATCGGTGGTCTTTAGGCCTAAGCGGCTACCCATGGAAGCATGAGCGAGAGCGAAACTCCTAGCGTGGCGGATTCTTTAACAGAGGAATTAACTGATGAAGTTGAAGAAATAATGGAAAAATTGGTTGATTCATTCAATCCTCTGCAGAATCGTTTGAATTGGCTATTGTTGGCGTTACCAGTTGCAGTCTATGCAGAACACTCGGGTAATGATGCGTTTGCTTTCGCGGCATCGATGGTAGCAATTATGCCACTTGCTTTCTTAATGGGTAAGGCAACTGAAGAAATCGCACTTCGTACTGGAGAAGCAGTTGGTGGACTACTAAACGCAACATTCGGTAATGCAGTGGAAATGATTATCGCAATGTTTGCACTTTATGCAGCAAGCCAAAACCCTGAGATTGTAGATACTATGGTTACGGTCACTCAGGCGTCATTGATCGGTTCAATATTAGGTAATTTACTATTGGTTCTTGGGCTGTCAATGATTTGGGGTGGATTGAAACACCCTTCACAGGTGTTTAATTCACAAGTAGGGCACATGAATGGTTCTCTTCTATTACTGGCCATTGTTGCTATGATCATTCCAACCGCGGCACACCATGCGCCCGGTGGAACTCTAGCAGGCGTAACAACAATTTCACATTATACTGCAATAATTTTGTTAATAATTTATGCCCTTTCATTGTTATTTCAATTAAAAACAAACACTGAAGATTTTGAATCAGAATCTGGACATCATGGCCATGAAAAACCAGTAATGACAATTCGTGATGCATGGGTATTACTGATTATAGCAACCGGACTTGTAAGTTGGATGGCTCACACATTAGTTGGCAGTATTGAGGCGGCAGTAGAAGAATATCACCTTCCTGAATTATTTATTGGAGTTATTTTAGTTCCATTTTTCGGTAATGCTGCTGAACATTTCACCGCAATTATAGTCGCAGGAAAAAATAAGATGGATTTAGCGATTTCAATCGCCATCGGAAGCAGCGTCCAGATTGCATTATTTGTGGCACCAGCAATGATTCTCTTTGCATGGTTTTTAGGCGTTCCATTAACTCTTGAATTCGGTCTTCTGGAAACTACTGCAACCTTTATGGCGGTATTAGTTGCAAATACTACATTGGGAGATAACAAAACAAATTGGCTTGAGGGTACGATGTTAATTGCATGCTACCTAATTTTAGCATTAGCATTCCTACAATATTGATACTAGAGGGATTAGATGGAAAGTGCACAAAAAATTGGCTATGGATTGATTACTCTCTCATTAATCTTAATGATAGTCGGTTCAGTTGGTTATACTGTAGAAGGTGATGTTGAAGAAGTACCTACTCCAAATGTTCCAGATTTTGTCTTCTTCGCAGATGATCCACTACCATCAAATCCAGCTGGGTTATTTTTCAATGCAGAAGCCCATATCACTTGGGATAGAGATGACATTTTCTTAGTTATTTCAGATGCTGCAACCAAGTCAGAATGTGATAATACGCCACCAGGATTGGGTGGGTTTGGCGGTGGAACAAGTTGTAATTCAGCAAATATTAATTCGGTTGCAGGTAGTGCGAATGACAATAATATTGATGGTGTTGTATGGAATGTTGAATCTGGTGAATATTATGTTGGAATTGGTTCTAAAGACCAAGTTGCACAAGGTGTTGAGATTAATGTTCACTACAAAGTTGAGGTTCAATTCTCCTTTGTTTCATATTTAGTTTGTACATTATTAGCAGCCACTGGATTAGCTTATGCTCGTTATAGTTGAATACAAGGTTACCGTCGTAAAGACCGTCGTTTACGAGGGGGGCCCTTGTGTTTAGGGGAATTGAATAATTAGAATAAATCAATTGTGGGGCCCTTCTGTTAGTGAATACACCTCATAGGTAACATGCCATGGCACAACAACGGTATCTTGTGTCCAAACTTTTCCAAACAGGTAATGATCGCATTCCAATCCAGCAAATGGTAGCAAACCTTCTACTGATGTTCTGGTTCCTGCATTGTCATAATAATCTCCGTTATCAGGATAGATACCCCAACCAGTAATTGCACCATTTGAGCAAACAGTCCCAATCCCCCCGCCTCCATTAATCCAAGTAGTACTGTATGAATGAACATTTATTCCAGTATTAATGTCCTGATGGATTATAGTGTAGTTCTGAATTAAGACCCATTCATCTTCCAAAGTTTCATCATCCGAGATACAATGATTATTGGAGGAATTGTTCGGGTCCTGAGGCACGCATGTATGGTTTGTAGTTCCATATACATACCACAAATTCTCACCATCATTATCATCATCCGCATCTGTTGCATCAGCATCCCCTACAGAACCATCAAAACATCCGGAAAGGGGCAATAAAACGACAAGCAGTAATACAAAAACACGATCAGTCTTCATGAACAGGCCTATTCATTCAAATGAATAAACTAATCCCAAGAATAAGTGGTTATGGAGATTACACAAGGGTCTATGCTCAAACTCATGTGTTCAAAATTTATGTTTACAAGGGTTCGCAATGGGCTCTTTTCGTCGCTACTCTTGAAAACTAATCGTCTTCTTCAACTCTCAAAAGTACAGCTGCTGCTATAACAGCGGTGATTGATGGTAATGAAATAAACGGCATGAACGAATCATCACTCACCATTTCCTCGATAACAGGGTCTTCCGTAGTATTATTTTCTTGGGGAGGCAAAGGATTGACAATTATTTGTCCAACCATGCCGACACTCCTATGAGGCTCACAAAAATAATCGAAAGTACCATTCAAGCCCGGAGTGAATAAGAAACTGTAATCTTGATCAGAGGCAGTATCGCCTGAATCAAATGTTTCATTTTCTTCTACAGCATTGTGAGGTAGTAATTGTCCATCCCAAAAAAAACGAATAGTTTCCCCTTCTGTAATAGTGACAGTAGAAGGGCTAAAACGAAGATTAGTGCTATCGACTGTGATGATTGTGGCATTAGTATTATTATCGGCACTGACTATAGGAATAGTGCAAAAAATAATCAATAAAGTCACTATTAATGCGATTCTCATAATGTATAGAACAACCACATAATACTTAGCCTATTGTTTTCTAATTAGTACTATTTTACTCTCAAATGGAATAATAGGTGTATAGTCTATATACGATAGAGCCGATTTGTATGACACAAAAAAATATTATCATTCCTAAAATAAAATAATAGCTCTTTGGTGCTTCTTCTTTGGTTTTCCAACCCTTCCCCTTAGCGTGAAAGCCCTTGTTTACAAAACAATAAAGTCCGTATCCCAAACATAAAACAAGGCCAAACAAATTACCAACTATGGAATAAATAAGTAAGTTGTTCATTCTTCTTCATCTCCTTTTTTGATCAATTCCCAAAGTACGTATGGTCGGCTCCAGAAGGCGCCCACAATAATTGTGTCTTTTTTGTCATCATTCGCTATCTCCTAGTAAATTGTATTATTAAAATTTATGAATTTATCCATCTTGTTCCAACCGTTAATGAACCGATTCGGCTAGGCCGAAGAGGTTTTTTTTTACTTCAGATTGATTTCAAAAATCAATGAATCCAAGAATCAAAATATGGCTCGGATTTAAACAAATAGTGATATACTACTCCACTAGGCCGCAACCATGCAAATTAAAATTGTTAGCATGCTAGTAGCCTTACTTTTATTATCAGCGTTACCACTCAATGTGGCTGCCGATGAGAACGATGACATACCGACAAATGCTATGTCCACTGGAGTTCATGACTCCTTGGTCGCAGCACTTGCCCACGCTGATTTAGTGACTACGCTTCAAGGCGACGGACCCTTCACAGTGTTCGCTCCAACCGATGATGCGTTCACAGCGGCTGGAATTGATTTATCAACATTTGATACAGATGAAGAAAATGCTACTTTAGTAGATATCTTGCTGTACCATGTTTATTCTGGAGCAGTCAATGCCTCTGATGTAACTGATGGATTGACTGTAACAATGGTCAATGGTGATGAAGCATCATTCACAGTAACAAATGGTACAGTTATGGTTGGGGATGCTACTGTAACCACTGCCGATGTAGCCTCATCTAACGGAATTATTCATGTAATCGATAAGGTGTTAATGCCACCAGAAGGAATCATTAACGAGATTTGCTACAACACGGTGACCCACACAATTGTGCCAGGTTCCGATGCAACTGAATGTGAATCATACATGTATCTCGAAGATTACGAAATGAATGGTCAAAATATCACCGGATGTTACAACTCAGTTACACATCAGGTTTCAAACGTTAGTCAAGCAATTTGTGAAGGTTACATGTGGGCTCCAGCAGTTGATATTGCCATGACTGCAATGGCAACAGGAATACACAGTTCCTTGGTCGCTGCTTTGACTAAGGCTGACTTAGTTACAACACTTCAGGGTGATGGACCATTCACAGTATTTGCACCAACAGACCAAGCATTCATTGATGCAGAAATCGATTTGGATTCATTTACTACAGATGAAGAAATTGCTGTTCTAACTGATATCTTACTTTACCATGTTTCCACAGAATGGGTCGATTCAGCAGGGTCTAATGAAACCGTAGCAATGGTTAACGGAGATGATGCTTCATTCACAGTAACTGATGGAACTGTAATGATTGGAGATGCTACTGTAGTGTTGGCTGATGTCCCAGCTAGCAATGGAATAATCCATGTGATTGACAAGGTACTAATGCCGCCAGTTGACCTAGTTGACATTCCAACTGTTGCTGATGGAACTGGAATCCATACAGCATTGGTAGCAGCTCTTACTAAGGCTGACCTAGTTACAACACTTCAGGGTGATGGACCATTCACAGTATTTGCACCAACAGACCAAGCATTCACTGATGCAGGAATCGATTTGGATTCATTTACTACAGATGAAGAAATTGCAACACTTGCAGATATTTTGCTATTCCACGTTTATTCTGGAGCAGTCAATGCCGCTGATGTAACAGATGGATTGACTGTAACAATGGTCAATGGTGATGAAGCATCATTCACAGTCGCAGATGGAACAGTGATGGTTGGTGGTGCTACAGTGACAATTGCAGATGTAGCAGCTAGTAATGGCGTAATCCATGTCATTGACAAGGTTTTGATGCCACCTGTAGATGTAGTATGTGATGTTACAATTGGACTTTCTTCAAGTGGATACAAATTCTCTCCATCAGTGGTCTCTATTGAAGTCGATCAAACTGTTTGCTGGACATGGTCCGATGCAGAAATGGAGCACAATGTTAAGGAAGTTGAAGAATATAAATCAGCTACATTCGTGGAAGGCGGGATTACTTCAGGGGCAGCAGATGTTACCGTTGAATTCCATTATACATTCACAGAGAATACAACATTCTACTATGCTTGTGAACCTCATATCTCGTTAGACATGTTTGGTAAGGTAATTGTAGGGGATGGTGGCATTGAGCCAGTAGACGACTCTAGTGTACGCGATGGAAATAGTACACCTGGATTCCTTGGAGTAACCATGCTTCTAGCAACTCTAGGTGCTATTCTTTATTCTGGAATCAATCGTCCTGAAGAGTTGTGATATGTTGAACTGGAAACGATTTGTCGCTGGAATAGTGGTTTTGTTACTTCTGTCGGCAGCAATATGGGTCTATATGGTTTCAACATATGAATCAGGCTTGGGGACTTCTAACACGATTCTTGTCAATGATTCCAATTCCTCAATTGATAATTCTACTGATAATAAGCTGTTAGAATTATCATTCGAGACGGGTGCCGAAGATTTACTCTGGGCTTCTTTAGGTATTGAGTTGGAAATCAAAGGAGTAAAGCACACCTGTTCGTTTGGTGCCCAATCAAATCCGGGTCAATCTGGAGCATTAATATCAACTAATTTAGGAGCGGATGGGCTTACATTCACAACAGTTGTTAATGCAACAGATGATGAACAGTTCACGTTTTTAGATATTGGAGAACAAACGGAAGGTACCGAATCTAATTATTGGATGAAGTTTTCTTCTACCGATATATTCCTTGGTGAAGGTGTTAAATGGTTATTTTTAGATGGTGCAGATTTTAAAGAGGTTAACGAAATACCAAGTGATAATCTATCTAACAATACAGAAGATAGACTTGAATGGTATACATATGACCTTTCAGTTCATCGAATAGACCCCAACGATGGAGTCTATGTGGTTGAAAAAAATGACATGTGGTTCAAAATAAACTTTTTGTCATACTATAATTCTGATGATGAGAGCCGTTTTCCAGCAATGCAGATCGCTGCCTTGAACGGCACTGATTTTCCAGCATTAAGCAATTCAGATTTAGTTGCGCCTTCACCATGTATAATTCTTACAGAAGATTCGAATACTGATTATTGGAATGCAAATGAAACAATAATTCTTGCTGAAAATGGAATTAATCTGTGTAGTCAGAGTTGTGACATTGATGTTAAAATCAAATTTGAAACAACACCTGTTGTTGTTTCTAGAACTGAACTTGTTTAGTATCTAATTCATACTATTACTGATTAGAACCTACGCCTTGGTAATAGGTTTCAACAGCGTTATCCAATTCATCAATTGCCTTCGCTTCATCAACACTGAGAGTAATTCCATCACGCCTCAATGCCTTACCTTCAACCCACAAATCAAGACAATCAGCACCATTGAATACTAAATTTGCAATGTGTCTATCATTTTGCCTTCCAACTGGACGCATTCTAATATCATCTATATTCCAAACAGCCCAATCTTGACTGCCTTTGGTAGCCATTGAGAATACTTCAGTAGCAGGAAGCAATGTAGGGTCCCAATGGTCATGACGTTGTACTAAACTTGCTAATCTTGCTTCAGCCAAAATATCTAGGCCACTTCCTGAACTTGCTGCACCATCGGTTCCAAGGCGAACATCAACCCCTGCATCTCTGTATGCTGGAAGCGATAGAGTTCCTCCACATGCCAATTTCATATTTGATGAAGGACAATGTACAGCAGTAGCCTCATGTTTTGCCAAGATTCTAATTTCATTTTTCTTAACCCAAGATGCGTGAGCACATATTGTGCCCTCTTGGAAGAATTCGATAGAGTCTAGGTATTCAACTGGATAGAGCCCAGTTTTGGCATGATGTTCAGCTACTTCCTTTCTTGTTTCAGAAACATGGATGTGTAAGCGTGCTTTTCTTTTTGCAGCCAATTCAGAAGCCTTTCTCAAAGTTTCTTCTTCACACAAATATACCGAATGAGTTGCGATTGCATAATTTATACGATTTGAAGGCGAGTTTTGTTGCAATAACTGATCCATTTCAGCAAGTGCTGAAGTTGCACTTCCATGCGAGGGGAGTGCTATATCACTTACCGGCCCGCCAATCAATCCTCTTAATCCAGCATCATCGAGAACTTTACCTGTGACACTTGGATGAAAGTACATATCGGCGGCAAATGTTGAGCCCGTTCTAATCATTTCAGCAGCAGCAGCTTGGGTGCCGACTCGAACATATTCCTCGTTAATTTTCGCTTCGGTAGGGAATATTGCTTCATTTAACCAGCGATGAAGAGGAAAACCATCACTGAAATCTCTAGCGTTTAGTTGCATTGCTAGATGAGTATGCCAATTTTGTAAACTGCGCGTAATCAATCGCTTTGAACCATCAATTTGTTGGGCAACATCTTCGTCACCATTTGATTGTGACCAACTTCCGTCACTATGCAATAGCACATCTCCAACAAATTGCTGACCACTCTCATCGTAGAGGACGGTATTGAGATAGCGTATGCTATCATCGTGCGACATGGTTAGTGCTCGCGCCATTCATTGAAGAATCCTAGCCTCTAATCAGGATAACAACAAATGAAATATTATTCATTGATTGTCCACTGGTTTAATTATCTCAACTGCGAATTGTTTTGCACTAGCCTCTAGGCTTGCGATTCCAGGTAAAGTACGTCCTGCAATATAATTCAATGAAGCACCACCGCCGGTAGAAACATGGTCCATTTTATCGGCTAATCCGCGCTTCACAACTAATGTTGCAGTATGACCGCCACCCATCACAGTATAGCCTTCTGCTTCAGCACAGGCATTGAGGATCTCAATCGTTCCCAATGAAAAATCTGGAAGTTCAAATATTCCGGCAGGTCCGTTTAGAATTATTGTGCCAGCCTTTTTAATCGCAGCAGAAATAGCCATTGTTGATTGAATTCCCAAATCGATTAGTGGTGCTTCAACCGGTAAATCTGCAAGGAATAAATCAACTCTATTAGCCTCAATATTGGCAGCTAAGTCAACTGGTAAGTGAATCTTCTGCGAGAAATCATTGAGTAGTGATTTGGCAGTCTCAACAGTTGAATGATAGTTATCGCCTAATTCATTGACTAGGAAGTTGTGATTTAATTCACCGATATCCACTCCTGATAATTCGACCATCATATTGGCCACTCCACCAGTTACCCACACACTATCTGCAATACCCTTGCGCAGCATATTATCGGCGACAGTAACAGAGTCATCGACCTTGATGCCACCGAGTATGGCCATACAAGGTCGTTGTGGATCTTCTAATGCAGAATCTAATTTACGAATTTCCTGACCCATTAATTCACCTGCAACACACGGTATTTCGTGAGTGAATCCAGTGATAGAAGGAGTGGAGCGATGAGCACATGCAAAAGCATCGTTAACAAAGATATCAGCAATTCCTGATAACGCTTGGACCATTTTTGTCTTTGCCATTGTCGTAAAGCCACCAGTGGTTGAAATCTCTTGTTCATCCATCCTTACATTATTGAGCATCAATATCTGTCCATTTTGTAATTGCTCTATTGCTTCCATTGCCTTTGATCCATAGATGTCATCCACCCATTTTATTTGTCGACCTAGCAATCTACCAAGTTCTCTAGAGTGTCCTAAAGTACTGGTGAAATCATTTTTCCCAGGTCTAGATTGGTGCGCAAGAATAATCACTTTGGCCTTAGAAAGTTGATTCAGAGTAGGAAGAATCGCCTTTATTCTCGTATCGTCGAGAAAAGTGTTTGTCGCAGGGTCCATTGGACAGTTAATATCGACGCGAACGAGGACAGTCTTGCCCTCAACGTTGACATTGTCCAAGGTCAGAACCCTTGCCATCAGTTCACTCCAACAGCCGTAGGTTTTTGTATTCCTCGGCTAATAACCCAATAAAAATCATCGAACTTGTGTTTAGCGGCCATGCCGATAAGGTGTCAAAGCGCGCGTCTTCAACAGCGCAATAACGCGAAAGGTGAAATAGGCTTCAAAACCGCTAACATTTGATGGGGCGCGAAACATCAGAGCAAGATAGTGTACTGGATGGTGCACGGCGTCGCGCTGGTACGGTCACCTCATCCTTCGGAGTGTCAAAACGAGAAGGACACGATGCTTCGATATATTATGGAAGTAGATTGAACGAAGGCCAAGTATCCTCAAGAGAAGTAGGTCCAGAGAACCAATTACCACCAACTAGTGCTAACAAAGTCCTTTGTGGTGATTCACGGGCTTTAGATCTACCAGATAATTGCGTTCAATTGGTTGTAACTTCACCACCATATAATGCTAGTAAATCATATGATGAGGATTTGAGTCTAGCAGAATATTTACAGTTGCTATTCGATGTATTCCAAGAGTGTTACAGGGTATTGGCGCCTGGTGGGAGAATGGTTGTAAATGTTGCAAACCTTGGTAGGAAGCCATACATTCCTCTATCCAGTCACATCAACTTAATGATGAATCAAATTGGCTTTTTAATGCGAGGAGAAGTGATTTGGGATAAATCTGCAAGCGCTGGGTCCTCTTGTGCATGGGGTTCATTCCAAAGTGCAAGTAATCCTTGTCTAAGAGATATTCACGAATATTTACTAATTTTTAGCAAGGGTGATTACAAATTACCACGCGATAAAAAACAAAGAGAACAAGGTAGAATTGATACAATCTCACGTGATGACTTTGTAAAGCACACAAAATCAATTTGGAGTTTTGCAACAGAGAGGGCAAGCAGGGTGAACCATCCAGCACCCTTCCCCGTTGAACTACCAAAACGATGTATTGAGATGTACAGTTTTGTCGGAGATGTCGTTTTAGATCCATTCAATGGTTCTGGTTCAACCTGTGTGGCTGCAAAAATGACCGGTAGAACCTATATCGGAATTGATCTCTCTGAAGAATACTGTGAAATCGCACAACAGAGAATAGATGTCACTGAAGAATTTGTTGTCGCAGAAATAGAATCTTAAGTTATTTTTGAGCATTTTCTCAAGCGGAGTCATTTTGAACGGATGACGCACCCAATGACATGATGACAACTTGGTCGGAAGCCGATATCGTTGGCCCAGAGGGCGAAGATTGGCGCGTACCTGTATCCGAGTTGGAGTCCCGCCTAACCCTTCTATCATCTCTTTTGGCCGAAGCAGGTATTGGTGGAGCTATCATTCAACACCCGGTCGATTTGTATTATTATGCGGGTGGCAGACAAAATGGTTCACTCTTTGTACCGGCTAAAGGAACCGCTGCAACTTGTGAATTGGGGGGAGATGGTCCAACCTTCTTCGTTCGCCGTTCATTGAGAAGGGCTATTTTTGAAGCAGGTGGCGATGATGCACCACTCAATGTGTGTTCTTTCCCTTCGATGCAAGGATTCGCTCAGCATCTGAAAGATATGGGTGCTCAAGGGTCAATCGGTTTACAGCAGGGGGAAGTACCGGCTTCCCTTTACATGTTTTTCAATGAGAAATTATCTCTATTCGGACAATGTCCTGACATAACAGAATTAGTTCATGGTCAAAGAGAAATCAAGTCTGCCTGGGAGATTGAAATGTTAGAAGCAGGTGCAGTAATTCAATTAAAAATGTTTGATGCAGTTGCAGAGGCCGGTGCTGAAGGAGTTACTGAATTGGAACTAGTTGCAGCCGCTGAGGCGGTTAGTCGCGCTGAAGGATACGGTGGTTCGGTACAGATGCGCCGCTTTCCAATGCAATGTGATAGAGGTGTAATCATCGCTGGACGGGCTGGAGGAATCCCATCTTTCTTCGATTCAGCATTAGGTGGAGTCGGTGCACATCCACTATCCAGTATGGGGAGTAGTTTCAACAAAATCAAGGCTAATGAAACAGTTCTAGTTGATTTATTACATATTCATCGCGGCTATGTTGTTGATGCTACCAGAATGTTTGTAGCGGGGCATTTAGATGAAAAATGGAATTCACGACTTGAAGATATATTGGCGGTTAAAGATACGGTAGTCGATGTTTTGGGTTCGGGCGAGACCTGCCAGCAAGCATGGAGGCAAGGACTTGCATTAGCAGATGAACTCGGTCACAAGGATCACTTGATGGGAATGAATCCAGATCAAAGTAAATTCCTTGGTCATTCTGTTGGATTACAATTGGATGAGACTCCAGTGGTTGCAGAAGGCTTTGATAGGCCGCTACCAATTGGTGGTACTATGGCAATAGAGCCTAAATTAGTATATTCAGATGGGAGTATCGGTAGTGAAGATACTTGGGTGAGGGATGAAGATGGAATGCGTCCTCTCACAGCAGATAGAGCAATTCCATGGGTAACGGAGTGGTAATGATGGAACAAACAATTGATGAGAATGATGATTTCACAGAAAAACAACAAGATTGGGACGAGTCTGATGTTGGTAAGCGTATTATCAAGCGTGTGACAATTAATGGAACATACTTGAACGAATTAATTGTACAAGTATTCTGTCGATTCTGTGGAGCAGAATTCATTGGACCTAGTAGAGAGGCCGGTGGCTTTCTCGGAGGGCATGAGTGCCTCCATTCTTGGGAAATAGCGCAAGAAATGAATAGAGAAGACGGATTAACAGAGTAATTCACTCAAACGGATCAATCTGGACAATTTGTTCTACATCAATTCGCTTCAATCCTGCTTCACGAGCTACATATGCTGCTTTGGCTAGCATATTTCTCATCCAGCCCAAAGACATCAAAGTCTTCATCTGATTAATCGATTCAATGAATTGAACCGGATTGCCACCCAATTGGGCATGCTTTCTTATTTTTGATTCTAAATCTTCAATGACCATGTAATATGTGTCAACCAATTCATCTACTGCATCATTAGTAACAGGCATTCTTGCATGCGTTTTGGCTAGTGACATCAAAGAAGAATGGGTCAAAACACCACCACCTTGTGATATTGTAAATTCTTCTGTTTCAACCTGGGGAGTAATTGTAATTGAGTCTGAATCTTCTTCACTAAGGTCTAGGCCAGAAATCGCAATTTCTAGATGTCGCGGTTTTATTGTTGCTACACGGTCCTTTGTAGCTGCAGCTTCTGCATGCTTTATCAGAATTGATAGATGGGTCTCAACCTGTTCTATGCCCGCCTGAACGGCAGCCGAACCTACCGATTCGATATTCCCTAACTGTTCGATCATCAATTCTCGAGTTCTATTGTAATTCAAGCGAGTTCGTTTTGGATCATCTAATGTTTTCCTCTCAGGGTCTTGAGTCAGTGTTTCAGATTCCATTAGGGGGACTATACGAGCGATTTCAGTACAGGAAAGTTCAACCAAAGTTTGTTTGACATCACCGGATAAACGCATGTCAGTAAAATTACTTGCAACAGCACCAATGTGTCCTGACGAGTATGGCTTGGCTGGCATATTGGACTGTCCCCGCAGGTATGCCTTGAACAATGTGGTTGTTATTGTTGAATAACCCCTCTGCAATCATAAAAATGGCAGGGAATTATCAGTTCAAAGGTTCAAATATTGTTGAAATAAATAATCTATCAAGAAGAAGGGTTTTGATAAGAGCGACCCTTCGGCTTGACCTGTCGGAGGAGATGTTATGGCAAAGAAGGACACATATCTTGCACTATTACGCCGTGGAATAGACAACACCACAGCGCAGACATTAGCCGATTCAGGCTTAAAAATCGGTGATTTAAAGAAAATCGACAAAGATATGTTGGTGGAGAATTATGGGCTCAAGCCAGATATCGCTCAAGGTGTTATTGAAATCATCACCGCAGGCCACACATCACATGGCGCAGAAAGATATCTATCCAAGGTTCTTGCACCGGAGAGAAAGCAAGAATCAAAGATTGAAGAAATCAAATTCAAGCGTGAGAGAAAGGACGTTCTTACCGAATTAGCAGAACAAAAGGAACGTCTTAAACTCGCTAAAGTTGAAGCATTTAGAGAACAGAAACTTGTAATGAATCGACTTGGTAAGACAATTGAATTAATCGTAAAGTTGGAGAACAACTTGTATGATGAGGATAAGAAAGACCAGAAAGTCAAAATCCGTGACCAATTAGAAACAAGAGGTTTAGAGGCTGCAAGAGATCACGAAATGCTTGATTTGGAAGGAACACCTCAAGATATTGTAGATTTCCGACGCAATCATGTTCCAGGTTTGATTTTCCACGCATGCTCAGAATGCGGCGATGAAATGGACCCTAGGCAAGCTAGAGATACTGATAAAATGGACGAATGGGTTTTGATCTGTTGGGAATGTGAAACAAGCTTCGTTCCAGTTTTAGCCGCAATGGTGGAGGAAAGACTCTCCAATGGAACTAGAATCATTATCGATGAAGAAGCAGGACCACGTAATCCTGTACCTCCAAAGCCGGCAAGTTTGGACTTTACTACAGTCAACAAACAAATCATGCAGGATTTGGAAGAGACCGGTGCTTCTGCAGATGAGATCTCTAAGGCGGTTGAAGCGAGTGACCTCGTTGGTGGATTAATGGAAATTAATGACTGGATTGACAAGAAACTCGATGCTAAGGATTACATCCAAGCTCAAGAAGATCGTGAAGATTTCATTCTTAGAACAGGTGCAGGTGCAACTAAGTTCAACAAATGGATGAAGAAGGCTGGTTTGTTCTTCAATAAGCAGACTGGACGTTGGACTCGCCACAAGGATGTTCGTTGAGGTGGATTTATGTCCGCAGGGACAGTATCAGCAGAAGTGGGTTTTGGCACACTTGATTATGAAGGCGAACCAGTGATTAGGTTCTTACGCGGAATGCACTTGATGGGACAGACTCCATATGTTGAAGGGAAAACATTGGTTGAACATGCCGTTGAAGCCGGAGTTGAAATTCCAACGAATTGTAAATCAGGTACTTGTGGTTCATGTATGGTTACATTGCTGATGGGCGAGGTACCATTACCATCTCCTCTTCCTCCTGGCTTAGATGATTTTTTAGTTGATGAAGGTGCAATATTAGGCTGTATTGGATTGCCAAGAGGCGACGTTGATATCGATCTAAGGCCGCCGATTTGAGGTGAAATAATGTTTGAGGAATGGGGACTAGAAGAATGGATTATACTTCCTTTTCTAGTGATTGCAGTAGCCATAATTATCTGGTTTCTAAAGCGAAAAATACAGAGAAAGTTTGACGAAATTGAATTGAGACACCAATTTGAAGCACGCAGAAAAAGACAGCAGCGGTTATTATTAGAGTCGGAATGATTCAAAGTGTGTTAGAAATTATTTCTTCAGTCTTGTTGTTAGTGATACAGTGATTGATATACTTGAGCCATTTAGCCTCGTTTGAGGGATATAATACATGGGAAATATGATTGGAAAGCCGGCTCCTGAATGGAAAACAACTGCATGCGTGAATGGTGAAAAGAAAGTAGTATCTTCTACTGACTATGTAGGAAAGTGGCACCTAATTTATTGGTACCCACTTGATTTCACCTTTATCTGCCCAACAGAAATCGTTGGTTTTGAAGCTCTAAAAGACGAGTTTGCTGATGATGGAATCGAAGTAATCGGTTGTTCTACTGATTCATACTTCTCACACTCTGCATGGTTTGCTGACAAAGAGATTTTCCCACAAGGTGTTACTCACACAGTTCTTGCAGATACTACACATCAAGTAACAAATGGATTCGGAATGATGAACGATGCCTTAGGTGTTGGATTCCGTGGCTGTGTTTTGGTTGATGATGAAGGTAAAGTTCAGATGTGGTCAATTAACAATATGGATGCAGGAAGATCACCTTCAGAAGTACTACGTACCTGTCAAGCAACAATGGTTGGCGGACTTTGTGGTGCAAACTGGAAGAAAGGCGACAATTTCGCTGCTTGATTTTTCAAATCAATCGCAATAGGTGATTCATTGACTGAATTAGAACTTCTCGGCAGAGGTGACTGGGAAGAATTCCTCTCTGCTCCTCTAGCAGTATTGGTACTTGGCAAAAACGGCTGTGCCGCTTGCGAACAGTGGGCTTTAGATTTACAAGAATGGTTTGAGTCTGGTCAAGCACCCGAAGAGGCAAAATTTGGGAAATTAATTCTCGATACTCCTGGCCTTGGACGTTTCAAAATAGCCCATCCTTGGGTTTCAGAAGTTGATGTCTTACCATATAATGCGATATATGTTGATGGTGAAAGAGTCAAAGAATGGGCTGGTGGAAATATATCTCGCCTAACAAACCGCTTGAATCGATATCTTTGAAATGAGTTTCCAAATATAACTTAGGTCGTGATTTTATTCTCGGACAATCCGTTTTGATTTCTGCTCTATTCGCAGGAATTGTAGCCACACTAGTGACGGTGGCGATAGAAAAATGGGGAGGGCTAACCGGTGGTATATTAGGAACAGTTCCTTCAACAATTGTCCCTGCAGCTGCTGGAATGTATTTGGCTGGAGGAGAAGCTGCATTGATTGAAAGTATGGCGATAATTCCGCTTGGAATGCTTGTCAATGGTCTCTTTTTGACAGTATGGATTATTCTCCCACCACTTCTCTCACAAAGAAAAAGGCCTCTAACCATCACCACGATTTCAGCATTATTAATTTGGACTTTTAGTGCAATTATTATGTTAAAAATCGCGAGTATTGCATTAGGGGAGAATCTATCGGCAATTAATTTAGGATTTATTGGTCTGTTTTTGCTGATATTGTTATCTGTAATTATAAATTGGAAAAATACAGAAACACCGAAAGGAAAACATCCAGTTTCTATTTTTGTCTTAATATGTAGGGGATTAGCCGCTGCAATCGCTATTGGTTTTGCAGTTTGGCTATCAGGGCAAGGTCAACCATTGATCGCTGGTATAGCGGCAGTATTCCCTGCAATTTTCTTAACCAGCATGGTGGCATTATGGATGGCGCAAGGTCCAACAGTACCTCGTGGTGCAGCAGGACCGATGATGTTAGGGGGTGCAAGTGTCGCAGTATATGCGATAGTCAGTATCTGGTCATTACCTGAATTTGGGGTGCTTATCGGTTCTATCATCGCATGGCTTATCGCAGTAATTGGATGGTCGGTACCAGCATTTATTGTGCTAAGTAAGCGTAATTCAATTACCGATTCAGTATCCTAGTCCAGCGTTCAGAAGCGGGTACATCGACAATAGTGAATTGTACAAAAGTCACACCCTTCACTTCACAAATCTTCTTGCGTAATGAATCTAAATCCAAAAGGCAGCAAGGGCAATGCGGTCGTGATGGTTTTATTGTGAGATTAGTTTCACCATCTTCTGCGATATCTATTGCTTGAATGATATCTGATTGTGTCAATCCAACCGATTGGTGCGGGTCTTTCCAATCGGATAATAAACGAACAACACGACGTTTTAAGGCGTTATGTTTTCGTTTAGACATCTAAATCCTTATCCTTTAATCTTTGAATTAATTTCTTCTAAACTAAGTTCGGCGAGGCGGCCTTCAGCAGCATCTAACTCATGTTGACAAACCTTCAGTAATGCCGCCCCTTCTTCAAACATCGCCAATGTTTCATCAAGACTTTTTCCTCCTTTCTCTAATTCAGAAACTATAGTTTCCAATCTAGATACCGCTTCATTATAACTTATTTTTTCACTCATTTTTCATCACTCTCAATAATTTCCTTGATGTCAGCAAGCGCTGATCCATCTGCAAAAGTCATAGTAATTTCTTGTCCTGAAGAAATATTCTTTACACTACTCAGAACCTCTCCATACTTTGTTTGCGCCATTGAATAACCTCTTTCAAGTACGCGCTTTGGATGTGATGATTGTAGTATCGCTCCGATATGAGTCAGCCGAGCCTTTTCACCGGAAAGCATTCTTTGGGCAGAACCCTTGATACGCATTTCCATGCCATTCAATCTGTCCTTAGCCTTTGACAATCCTGCTAATGGCGCCAAACGTAATCTAGCTGTAAGTGAAACTAGATGTTGGCGAGATTCTCCAAATCTTCGCAATACTGAATTTTCAAGCCGCCCCTCGATATCATCAAGCCACATCAACAAAGAACTCTTTTCTGGTACGCATCGTTCGATGGCATCCGAAGGGGTGGAGGCACGTAAATCTGCTACCAAATCGGAAACTAACATATCAGATTCATGCCCGATGGCAGATATTACCGGTACTGGGCTGGCAATAATTGCGCGAGCCACCGCTTCAAGATTGAATGCCCACAAATCTTCTGGCGAACCTCCACCGCGAGCGACAATAATCAAATCAACAATAGGTTGTTGTAATTTTTTTGCAATTTCGGGTTTACACATTTCTCTCGCAGTGGCTAATGCTTGGCAAATTTCAGAAGCCGAATTATCTCCTTGAACAGTTACCCCGAGGATTGTTCGGCGTAGCCCAGGCCAACGGTTTTCAATCAATCTCTGCATATCGGATAATGCAGCTGAAGCAGAGCCGGTGATGATAACAATGTGTTTTGGAATTAGTGGAATCGGCAGACGTACTCTATCGAGTGAACCATCATCACGTAGTTCGCCAATCAACTTTCGTCGGGTTTCTTCCAATGCTCCAACACTACTAATCGGTTCAATTTTTTCAACATTAAGAGTCATGCTCCCTCTTGGAGCATAGATGTCAATACTGGCGATAACAACAACTTCACTTCCATTCTTTATCGTACTATCAATATGGCATCTATTCTTCCAAATAGCACAATTCATTTGCCCTTGGTCATCTCTTAGATCAAAATAAGTATGTCCAGAACGCGCAAGTTTCATCCCACTGACTTCACCTTTCAATACTTGATGTTGAAACAAAGGGTCTCGTTTCAAAGTAGATTTTACTAAAGCAACAAATTGACCGATGGGGATTGGGCCTGTAGTAACCTCGGCACCCCTTGACATATTAGTGACAATAAGCCAATGGTTCTTCAACTATCGGTTGAAAATTGATTCACTTCTTGGTGAAGGTATTCAACCAACCACGACGCCAAAACATTGTCAACATCAATATTGCGAATACGGTCATCATACTGATTATACCCCAAAACCCACCAACCTGATCTAGAGGCAAGTCATTATTGTTCATACCGAAGATTCCAGCGATTAATGTCAATGGAAGCATAATCGCACCGATTATTGTTAGTGTTGTCATGACTTCAGTTAATTGTGCATTAGATTGTGATAATTCCATTGAGATATTGGAAAGATACGTGTCTCTTGTTGAAGTTGCACCTGCAGAATAGTTGTTGGCTCTCTTTACTAATGCGGTACAGAGTTGGTTCAGATCGGAGAAGTAGATTGCCACTCCAGCAGAGATTAGTTTCAACTTTTGATTTTGCATTCGCAAAGTAACGGTATGAAGAGATTCAATCGATTTACTCGCTTCACGAAGTTGTCGCTTCAAATTATGCAACCCTTCCAGTAAGTTCTCATATTGTTTCTGAGGGTCGAAAACACAAAACTCCAATTCATCTAAAGTTTTTGAATAGCGTCCTAGAATCGGTTGCCAGTCATCAGCAATAGCATCTAATATCTCATACAGTAAAAAATCAATTCCAAGTGCGAGTTCTTCCTCTTCAGCTTCCTTGAATCTCCGACGGAATTTCATTAGAGCAGGAATACTTGTATGTCGTACAGTAATTATCAAATCATTGGTTATAAAAATCGCAACCGGTTCAGTGTCTAGTTGATTGTCAGCATCACGTGCATTAACAACGACGAAACGATGGTTACTAAATTTCATTGCAGTAGTATCTGCGTGTCCAAAAATATCTTCAACTGCAAGTTCATCAAAGTGCATTACATTGAGCAAAAAGTCCTTCACTGAATTATCAGGCTTCTTGATATCTAGCCACGCTAAACCCTTGCCTTCGATAGCATCAACTATCGTTTCAAGGGTGAAGGCTTCAGTATCAATGATACCAGAAGCCGTCTGTAAACGCAACTCGGACATTATTCTGCGGTGCGCCGCCTCTCTTCTAACAGTTGCGTGGATAGAAAATTTACTCTTCTTCGCCAAAGGAAGAAAAATCATTTGCCAACTGTAGCCAGTCATCAAATTCAAACTCTTCCGGTCTAGCATCCATTCTTTCATCTTCAATAAATGCAGAATATGCCGCTTTCCATCTAGAAGAATGCCACCCAGGTAGGCGATTCAATCTTTTCGGCGCACGCTTTAAGGTTGAACGTAATTTCTTCCTTCTCTCTGCAAATCCAGCATGAATTAGCAATCGTACAAGTCGTTTGTCACAAGGAAATTCCTCTTGCTGAGGAGTCATGTGGATATAGCGAGAGTGAACTCTTGGATTAGGGCTGAAATTATGCGGTGCGACTTTATCTTCAATTTCACTATTCCAATCCAGTAGGGCAGTCATCCCAAGTGAACCAACATCAGATTCGTATTCCATCACCAACCTTTCAGCAAATTCTTCTTGAACTAATACTACTACATCAGAGATTTCTTCAGTATGAGGATTTCTTAGATGGCGGGTTAGTAATTCAATCAAGGGTGATGAAATCTGATATGGGATATTTGCTACAACTTTACTCAAATCGTTAGGCCAATCTGAGATTAATGCATCACCACAAATCAAATCTAATTGTCCAGATTTAATCTCGGGTGCGAAAGCACCACGCAAGTGATCAATAGCGACCTCATCAATTTCTATTGCTGTTAATCTACATCCAGTCTCAAGTAGAACTTCAGTAAGAACGCCAGGACCAGGACCAATCTCGAGAACATGGTCGTTTGAATTAACTTCAGCGAGTTCAACTGCACGAGATATTAGTTCGTCAGAAATCAAGTAATGTTGCCCTAATGATTTGTCAATATCTTGCTTTGCACGCAAAGAATCGACTAGCCAGCGGGCTCCTCTCATGCTTTCACCGGAAGCAAGAGGTCAACTAAGCGTGGTTCAATGTTTTGGTCTTCTATCTCATTGATGAAGCGCTTTGCCAGTAATTCAGCAGCATCAATATTACAGGATTGATTTAGTGCATCCATACTTTTGAATCCAGATGAACCTCTTTCTTGAACCATACTTTGTGCCTTTTTATTGCCAACACTAGGAAGAAGTTCAAACGCATGTTGTTTTAGAGAAAGGTTGCCAGCGACATTGAAAAATGACTTGACGAAATGATCAGAGTTGTCTTCAATAAATAATTGAATCACCAGTGGCATATCTTGACGAGCAAAGTTGCTCATGAGGTCAAGTTTTGCCCCTCCGACGTAGGAATCAACTTGAATTTTCTTGGATTCATCAAGTCCAATATAGATTCTATCAGTAGGGTTTAGTGGTGCAATTCCCTTCTTTGCTGAGAGTCTGCACATGAATAGTTTACCTTCTGTTATTGCAGTAATAATGCCTTCAACAGTATCGTGCTCTATGACACGAGCCCAATTTTCTCCCTCAATAGGAGAAGGTCTTTGTGGAGAGTTTCTTGAATCTTGGTTTCTTCCGCCAGAACGGTTTCCACCTCTATTATTGCCTCTTGGGTTAGAACGGTTTTGATTTCTAGCTCCTTGGCTAGTATTCCTTCCACTTTGTTTATTGTTTGAACGATTATCATTCTGTGAAGTTTCTTTCTTTATTTGCACAGGCTTCGCTTTAGGAGTCACAGGAACTGCGGCTCGCCCTTCTGCCGGTCGAGAAATATCTGTACTCTGCACTGATTCACTTTTGCTCTTACGAGCAGGAATCTTTGTTTTACGGTCACGATTAATGCCGCTCATTTCAACGCCTCAGAGGTGGGTGGTAAGTTATTCTTCAAATCCAATATGTTGGCGGACTATTTCTAAAATAGCGGAAACATCACTATCATCTACTGTGATACGACGGCTTGCAAGAACAGCCTTGACATCCCCAGGGTATAGCGGCATTAATTCCGCTAATTTTGCAGCGAGTGCTGGATGCGGGGATAGAAGTTCAGTTTCAGCTAAAGCAACACGTAGAGATTCAAAGACCTCTGGAGTAGTTAGGTAGCCATTACGGTTAGTACTAGCAGCCCATTCTGCATGTTGTAGAGCAGCCTTTTGCTCGTATGTTAGTGCATTACGGCGCTCTTGAGCGCTCAACAGCATATCTCGGACAGTTGCAAAGTCAACAAAATTTTCTTCTTCAGTCATTGTAATCACTCAAGTGGGCGTAGGTGTTCAGGTCGTGCAATCACAGTCTTCTGCATGTTGCCGTCTTTAACAGCAACAATCCATGCAACTCCTTGACGGCGTTCAATAAATCCAGTGCGGCCGTGGAAACGGCGGTGAGGCATACCCATTTGTTGGCCACCGTCTAGAACGATAGCAACACGGTCACCTTCTTCGTATTGGTGCATTACGCGGCTAATATTTAGCTGGCTTCTCTCGCTCTTTCTACGGCGTAGCATACTGCGTGTTCCTTGACGTGAACCCTTTGATCGCTTCATGATGGTGACCTCCAATTAATCCGAACTAGCAATAACGCATCTTCGGAACACTTCGGCGACCTGCCATCGCCATATAAAAACCGCGACGCGCTAATAAGTCTCTCAAAGGGTGATTGCTTAGCAATTAAGCCTTAATCTGCATGAATATCAGCAACATCTAACCAAATGACATCACACTTGGCTTTGATGAGGGAAGAAATACTCGGCTGAGTTCTCCCACTATCACCATGGATAGTTTCTTTAACATAAGTACCAGATTCACATCGAAGGGTGAATTCAATTTCTCTTTCCCCTTTTTCATTAGTTTCAATCACCAAACTATTGGTTTCGTAAACCACTCTTCTACGAATTAAATCAGCCCGTCTATGAGCAACGCGTTCTGGAGTCCTTTGTGCCAATTTTACACCCGCTAAATTATCAACAATATTGCGAATAAATTCATCGGTTGGAAGTTCAAAGTATTCCGGTGCAGGTGGTCCCGCTTGCATAATCCGTTCGACTAAGTCTGCTTTAGTACCTGTTTTTGAGATGCTTAATGAAGTTGCTAATTCAACTAGTTCACCTTTCTTCATAGTTAGTAATTCATCTTCACTTGGTGCAGTCTTTTCAATTTCAATAACCGATGGTAATGGTTTGGTGTGGTCATCATCTTTGTCGCCACGACGGTTCTTTCTGCGTTTGTTTTTCTTACCCTTTCCTCTCTCTTGAACATCTATATGCGTAAGGTCAACAGGAGCGGTTAAAACTGCAAATTCATCTTCACTCAACGGTACTAACTTGAAGCGAATTGAATATGATTTCTCAGCAGGAGTTTCCTTGATTCGCACAACTTCGCTGCGATTGCTCTCTCGCATGCTAGTAATTATTACAGAACCTTGAGCAGCTTCATTGAGATCAGCCATTGCCTGAACTAAATCGATGGTACGAGTTCTTGGCGCCTTAAATTCAATGACAAACGGACGTCCACTTCCCATACAACGCACATCAATATCTTCTCTCCCCATACCATGGAATGAATGTTCAATAGCACCAAACCTTTCGATTAAAGGATTGCCAATTAAATCTTGAACACTCTTCAAATATTGTAATCCAGTTTCATTACAACGCTTGCAACCTCTTCCTTTACAAGCACGGCAAGGCCAGCGAGTTTGAGGAATTCCCCTCTCCAGTTTTTGGTATCTTCCATAGATGTAAACAGAACGGATATCCAATTCAACGGTCAAGGTTAGTACGTCAATGAGTGCAACAATTTGTGGCTTGTCATTAACAATTTTTACACCCTCAAGTCGGTTGCTTAGATTCTTAGCAATCTCTGCTACCAAACCTGGTTTCAAAGCGTCGCTACCACCAGCGCCGAAGCGCTTCCGAATCTCTTCTTCGTTTTCGATTTGGTCTTTTGGAAAGCGAGCACCTAATTGCACTCTTTTCAATTCATATGGTTCGAGAGAATCATAAATTATATCTGCTAATAGTTCTGATTCTTGGTATAAGTTTTCACAGAATGGACATAATGGATTATCTTCTCTAATTTTCTCTAAGTGTGTGTCGCCTCGTATTATTGAGGTACGAATGTTCTCTCCTGCTTGTTGGATTGTTTGGTCAAACATTTTCTTTCCACCAATTCTTCCTAGGCAGTGGTCACAGGTTCCAATGCGGACCAAGTGCTTGTGACCTGCAGGTGATGGTGCGCGTGGGATTTCCTCAACATGAGTGGTAAGTTGAGCATCATCTTCCATGTCTCCATCATCAATAGGCTCAGCAATACTTTCAGTAGTTGCTTCTCCATCATCCCATAGAGAATAATCGGTTTGCCCGAAACCAGCATTGGCGTATTTCATCCAATCTTCTTCATCAGGGTCCTCTTGTTCTTTATCAGACATTTCAATCACCACTTTCACGGGGCCAACCCCAAAGACAGCAAGTTAAGCCGGACGCCTACCCTTCATCAAATGTGTGGCTCAATAAAACCAACAGTTGTTTATTCTGATTCGCTAAAATTAGCCTGACGGCCAGCGATTAAGCCAAGAGCAGCAGTAGTTAGAACTAGGCTTGCGATTAATGAGAGGGCGATCATCGCGGCAGAATATATTCCAAAGTTACTAAACAAGCCCATTGGTGATAGTGAGATTACGAGGAATCCAGCAATATCTGAAGCTGCACTCCCTACCAATGCCAATCCACAAGCACCACCTACTCCAATTAATGCAGTATGGTGGTCTTCTCCCTTTCTTATTCCTTCGCGATACCTTTCAGTGACGTGAATACAATAATCAATACCAACTCCTAAAGAAATCGTTGCAATAGTTACAGTTACGATATTGAGTGATGCTCCAGCAGCATACATTAGCCCATATAACCACACCACCACAAGAAGAATTGGAACCAATGTTACAGTTGCTTGCTTAGGTGATTTAAAACCAATTGTTAAGGTAATAAATACGAATAATGAGCCGAGTAGGAGTGAAGATTGCATTTCATTTTGCATTGCAGTTGAAGCAACGTATCTTGTGACAGGTCTTTCCGATGGCATTACCCAAGTCAGTGGTTTATCATCGACCTTTTCACCAGCATTGAGATAAGTTCCCGAAGAAAGATTAGTAAACACACTCAAATCTCTCCACAACTCCTCCATTCCACCTTTCATACTAGGGAAATCTTCTGGAGATGTAATGCCAAAGCGCATTAGCATTCTTTGGTATTCTGCAGGTTCCCCATTGATGTCAAGCCAAGGATGAGTTTGATTTAATTCAACAGCAGGAGCGATATATAGGCTTACAATTGATGCAGGGATTGAAGGAATAGGTCCAGCCCCTGGAATACCGTATAGGTAAGTATAGCCATAGAAAAATATCAAACAATCTCTATCACCAAAGTCTGCAACAGTACCACTTGCACTTGAATTACAATTCATTCCATGACCTTCTTCTTCAACCAGCCATCCCACATTTTCAAATGGAGTTGTATTATATCGCATACTCGCTTGTGCATAGTATAGTAATTCATCTAGTGCAAGAATGTCAATATTACCATCTGGTTGTCTTGTTATTTTGTCTGGAACGCCTTCTGCATGAACATTCATTTCACCTCTAAATTCATCTATTGCAGCAAAAACAGCAGGGTCTGCAACATCGCCTTCGATCAACAATACGGCAGGTTCGCCTTCATCCGCGAATCTTAAGGTAATTTCATTGACTCCAAGAGCAAAATCGGAACTCTCATCAAGGAAATCTTCAACCGCAAAATCGCCTTCTAAATTAGCCATTCCAATAGCGGCAGGAATCGTTATCAACAGTGCCAAAAATGCAATAACAAATGCATTTTTTCTAGTTCCACTACCCGCTGAAACTATTTTTAAAAGTTTTTCAGTAGACCGATTCTTTCGAGAATTAGCAGTACTTGTGTCCATTCCACGCTTCTCCAACCATTGATCTAAGGAAAGTCGAATCAATGGCGCCCATATTCCAGTCAAAAGGAATGCAGCAAATATTCCTAATGCAGCTTCAATTCCAAATGATCGTAATGCAGCAATATCGCTGAAAAGATTAGCCGCAAAAGCAGACATTGTCGTCAGTGAAGTTAGTAAGATTGCGCGACCAACTCTTGACAAAGTAGTCGCCGCGGCAGATTCAGCAGAATTACCAGCATTCCTCTCCTCTTTGTAACGATGTAAGGCGTGTAATGAATCATCAATACCTAAGGCAAGAACCAATATCGGCAATAGATTAGAGAATTGAGAACGAGCGATTATTGTCCAACCAAACATCTGCGTAAATGCAGCAAAGTGTCCAATTAAACCTTGCATCCACAATAGCGCAGCACCTAAGGAAAACAAGACGATTAGCACATCAGACCATCTTCGCAAACTTATGAATAGCAATCCTGTAATCGCCAACCCCATCAAGAGAATCAATCCCCCACTCGCTTGCAATTCTCGGTTAACCTCGACATTTACTCCTTGGCCTAATAATAGTGTAATAGTAGTTCTATCATGACTTCTTAATTGCCCTTCTAAATCCATATAAGACCATTCAGTTGAACAGCCAGCACCGTCTTCAGCCAGTGTTTTACAAATGTCAGTATTGTATTGCGGAGGGTTAAGAACGAGAGTTCCATCTGCAATCCTATAGCCACCGATTAAAATTCCATCATCGGTGAATTTGATATCAGTTTCTTGATGTGAATCTTTCCATTTCAATTCCCAACCCATATCTTCTAGAAGGCCTCTATCAAATTGAACCAATAACCATGTGGCGCTTGCAGACCATCTTCCCTTGCCCATTTGATGCGATTCCCATTCACCGGTTTCGGATAATTGACCGCCGATAGGACCGGTGACATTGGATGTTGCATCAGCAACAAATCCCCTATCTAATGACAACCATCTCAAAAAGTAATTTTGACTTACTTCTGCCATTCTTGCTGCAGCTAAATCTATGTGCTCCTGAGTTAGGTTTAGGTCATCAAATAAGAGACACTCTAGCTCACCACAATCACTCCAATTAGTGGCTGCGGGAATCACAGTTCCAAAAGGTGAAAGCGCATCTTGAGTAAGAATCGAAGTGCCATCCATAAAACTTCTAAAATGGTCTGGTAATGACATACTGCCATTGGTTTGCTGTCCGGTTACGTCACTGATTAATGGCTTTAGTGCAGGTGCTAGAGGATGATTCACAATCACTTGCTTTTTTGCATCAATTTCCCTCAACAGTTCCAGATTTAGAATACCAGCAGTTGGTTGATCTATACCTTGCCATTCTTCACCAGCAGGAACCATTTGAGGTACTGGTGGCAGAGCCGAATAATCAGGTGTCCCATCTGATAGCAAAGGAACTGGTTGCCATTCGTTTATTGGTGGAATATACTGAGGCTGTCTTGCAGAAACTAAGAAGCCAAGAATTACTTCAGCATTGCTGAATTCTTCATTGATAATCTCCTGCGCAGTTAATTCAGGTGAATCCATTTCATACGATTCCATGTCTATTGGTTGCAGTGCAGTCATTGCTCCTGGAATCATCAATAGCGTCAGCAGAAATACCGAGACGTGGACCTTACGACGATGTGGGATCAGCCATTGAGAAACCGCTTCAAAGTTGATGCCCATGCCCTATGGGCAACCTCCTTTAGTTTTGAAACCATGTTTTTACATAATTGATTATACCAGTCAATTAAAGTCATATGTTGTATAGCCAATAACATGGCAATAATGATAATTCTCAATCACCAACCATATGACGGAACCGATGTTACTTGGAATGCGCTGAGATTAGCGAAACAATTAGTTGATGATGGTGAAGAGGTTAGGATCTTTTTGATGAATGATAGTGTAGATTTAGCACGCGATGGAATAGAGCCTCCAGCAGGTGTTGAGGATATGGTGCAAATGACAAAGAATTTGATTGCTAGTGGTGTAGTTGTCAAGGTCTGCGGAACTTGTCAGCAAAGATGTGGTATTGCTGTTGGACAGCCATATTATGATGGAGCCAATTACTCGACTATGGCTGAATGTTCAGCATGGGTTAGAGATAGCGAAAAGGTTCTAACTTTCTAAGCAAGGGATAATTATTACAATGTTTGACTCATATTCTGGGCCAATGTCAAGTACTAGGGGCATTGGAAACAGTACATGGAAATTACACTGAATGGCGAAATTATTCGACCTCCACCACTTGCTTTTTTTGCATTCGGATTTATTGTGTTCTTGCTTGGCTGTATTTGGCCAGTATTTATGGTGGACGATTTCCAAAATGAGTTGGAAGCCTCATCTTGGCCAACGACCGATGCTACTGTTGTATCTCTAGATGTTTACATCTATGAATACCAGTGTGGCGACTCTCAAAATCCTGACACATGCCGAGAATATCTCGTAGACTACCATCTGCGATACATGATTAATGGAACCATCTTTAATGTTGAGGAATCAGAGGAGGTATCTCATTTTGAATCCCGTGTCTGGGAGGTTGATTACCCAGTAAATTCGACTCGTGAAATCGCATACAATCCCGAAAACCCTGAACATTTTGATGTTAATCCCGAACATTACACTCCATTTATTCCACCACTTATGGTGCTCATAGTATCTTCACTGCTCTCTCTACTATTCATTATCGGTGGCGTAAAAAGCCTCTTCAAGACTTCTAGTGCGCACCAAACATCAAGTGGTCTAGAAAAGGGAATGCTTCCACAATCAAATGAGAATATTACATTCACCTATGCCAAAGGTGCCTGGGGGGTTCGTATCTATGATCATCCAACCGTCGAAGCATTAGCCCAAAAACTACTATCATTCAGTTGTACATATGAGCAAATTGATACGTTTTTTACGGCATCTCAAGCAACTGAAGAGAATGGTTCCACATACGAGGATAGAATTGATTTAGATTGGTTGAACGAAGTCAACCAAATCGTTGAACAGCACAATTCGATCCAAAAATATAATTGGATACAAAAAGCAAAAATCGCTCGAATTATTTTGCTTCTAATCTCAGCAATATTTGCACCGATTGCTCTTATTTTCGTATTGCCGGTTTGGTTAACATATTACGTATTACCTTGGTATGGATGGATTCCGGTATGGGGGACTTTAACCCCGCTTGGTCTCGTTTCTGCCAGCAGAAAATTGATTAGTGAATTTGAACAAAGAATCGACCAAGGACTAGCGGCAACACTCATGGAGTTCCTTTACAATGAGGAATACTAAACAAGTGACATTAGAATGCGGGGGGCAGGATTCGAACCTGCGAATCAATAAGAAATGGGACCTAAACCCACCGCCGTTGACCAAGCTGGGCGACCCCCGCGCAAACTCAATGCGGTAGCCAATCACTTTTGAACAAAGCGCTTCAACATCTATCACTAATTTATCTAGTAAAATTCAAGCAGAAGCATTGAATCCAGTATCGATGACAATGTTGACAACATCTTCAGTGGATAATTGCGATGTTGTGGTAATGACTCCCGAGTCATTTTCATGGCTGATAGTTGCACTGATTACTCCAGGCGTTGCATCAAGGACTCGAGTCACTCTTCCAGAGCATCCTCCGCAAGTCATGCCGGTGATTGTTAAATTGTGAATTACTTCGCTCATGTGTTAGGTCACACACCTTCTACACTTCAACTAAATGGCCAACCAATTCAATTCTGTATAGGCTTCCACCATTTGAGGAGAAGTGAATTTGAGACCACACTGACCGATGACATAGACATCGCAGCTGCAGCAAAGGCAGGTGGAAGCAACCAACCAGTCCAAGGTAGGAGTAGGCCCATTGCAAGAGGGATTCCAATCACGTTATATCCAAATGCCCAAAATAGATTTGTTCTAATTCGTGACATGGTTGCTTTACCTAGTTGTAAGGCGGACACAGCATCGATTAAATCATCGCGAATTAATACGATATCAGCACTTTCAAGAGCAATTTGTGAACCAGCACCCATGGCAAGTCCAACATCTGCAACAGTAAGTGCAGCAGCATCATTGATGCCATCACCTATCATTGCAACGGTCTTGCCTTGGCTTTGCAACCGCTTGATATGATCTGCTTTTTCAGCAGGCTTTACACCAGCAATAACTTGGTCTATGGCAACAGTATTTGCAATACTTTGTGCAGCTTCAAGTCTATCACCTGTTAGCATAATTACTTCCATTCCCATTTGTTTTGCTTTCTTTACAGCCATAGCCGAGGTGGAACGAACTCTATCTCTTGCTTCTATCCAGCCCAGTAGCCGAGTTCCAACACTGACCAGTACAATGGTCACACCCTTTGCTGCGGCTGAGGCCAACTTTTTGCTTAATTGATCATCGATTTCAATTCCAACATCTTGCATCATTGAAACATTACCAATCGCGACTAATTCACCTTGCATATCTCCTAATAAGCCACAACCAGCAACGGTTTGAATGTCAGAAATAGTAGGTTTATCAGAAGTGACATTAGACCAGGATGTTTGAATCGCTTGTGATAATGGATGTGTAGATTCACTTTCTAAAGCGGCAGCGATAGAAAGAATTTCTTTGACATCCGTATCTAATAATTCAATATGAGATACACGAGGTTTTCCAGAAGTTATCGTTCCGGTTTTATCAACCACCATAGTATCAATTTTATGCGACTTTTCTAAGGCTTCAATTCCCTTGATTAACAAACCATACCTTGCACCTACGCCAGTACCGATTACCAACGCGGTTGGTGTTGCTAACCCTAGGGCGCAAGGACAGGCAATAACTAGAGTGGAAACTAGTACCATCACTGCTAATTCAGCCGAAGTCATAGAAAATTGAGCAGCGGTGGAATCTCCAAATTGCCACCAATATAGAGAGGCTACAATGGCTAATACTGTTACTACGGGTACGAATACAGCTGCAATCCGATCAACTAATCTCTGAATTGGTGCCTTACCCATTTGAGCATCTTCCACTAATTGGATGACATTAGCCAACATGGTATCAGTCGACAAAGCAGTAACGCGCAGAATGATAGTACCATCTAAGACAATAGTTCCGGCATTAGCGATATCACCAGACCCTTTTCTCACTGGATATGGCTCACCGCTCATCATTGATTCATCTATACTGGCTTTGCATTCAATCAATTCCCCATCCAATGGAATTGTTTCTCCAGCCAAGATTTTGATTAGAGTTCCTTTAGAGATTTGATCTACATCTACCACTTCTGTATGACCTAATTTTTCATCACTAATCACCCGCGCTTGCTTTGGTTGCAAGCGCATTAAAGAATGAATGGCATCGGTCGCTCTAAGTTTTGCTCGAGCTTCAATATAATTTCCAAGTAAAACAAATGTGATAATAAATGCTGCACCATCAAAGAATACGTGTTCGGCTTGTAGTAGAAGATTTGGGGCACTATTTATCATCGGAGCAATAGTAACTGCACCTGACCAAATTACTGCTACAGTAGTTCCTAAATGAACTAAGACATCCATGTTAGCACTGCCTTTCCGCAATGCTTTCCAAGCTCCTGAATGAAACTCCCATCCTGACCACAAATAGACGGGCAAGATGCTTATCATCGCTAGCAATAAGCGTTTATCTATCTCACCGATTTCACCGAGGTCAGGGGATAACATCGTCAAGATAAAAATCGGAATTGTTAGTGCGAAAGCAACTACAACTTTCTTTCCTTGAAGTCTTGCATCTTCTATAGCGTCATCACGAACTTGTAATGCAGGAACCAGGGCACTCGCAGTAAAACCACCACGCTCAATAGCAGCAATAGTGGCAGATTTCAAATCATCAAGTTGGCTAGAATCTTTAGCGACAATAGTTGCCTTTTCTAATGGTAAATTGACAGAAACCTGAACAACACCTTCGACTTTAGAGACCACATTTTCAACCGAAGCAACACACGCACCACAAGTCATCCCACCCACTCTTAGGGTGATGGAATTAGCAGCAGTCATTTTGCCCATCTCCATTTTGAGATTCAGGGTCAGTTTCATCCGGTTGACATTTATCAGAACTACAACCGATCATTGACCATTCACCCTCATCAAAACAAATACAACCACAACCGCAAGTGCACATCCATCCGACACCATCCCATCCTTTGCCGCCTTCTGCCCGTGTGTAGAGGCGTTTCATCTTGCAATCACAAGCACATAGGTTAGCCTTCACTCTCGCCATGGCTTTAGGTTATTGTAGTCATTAATAAATGTGCGTTATTGACTACAATAATTATTATTGTATTAACTTCAGCGATTTGGGGCTAAGTCAAGAGAGCCAGACCAAATGTCAAGACCGCGTAATCGGCAAGGGAATTTCTGTCCTAATTTGACGATTGCATTCTGCTGTCCTCGCTCATCAGGTTCTGCTGGAACAACTTCTAGTCCGTGTTCATCTATTACCGTCCTAATCTTGCCAGATATTTGTCTTAGGTGCATGCGCCCTTGAACAGAACCATCATCTGCTAGATCCAAGAAAATCCAAGGTGTTCGTAGCCCCACAATTCTCGCTGGCCAAGATTTACCTTCTAGTGGAGTGGCAACATCGGTCAATTGTTCATCGCCAATACCTCCTCCTCTCAACAGATGTAGATGATATGCATTGGCAACAAGTTCCCATTCCAGCCGTTTTGCTTTGTATCCCCGATCACTACAATGACTTGCTAAATCGGCAGTTTCCTCAAACGAATGAGCCCAGTCATTTCCACGTAAGTATGCCTTTAACTGCCGGTGAGCCATCAAATCCGGATATCTTCTAATCGGTGAAGTAAAATGAACATAAGCATCTAAATTAAGGCCGAAATGACCAATGTTTGCTTCACTATAGTTTGCTCTTTGCATCAACTGAAATAAACCCTGGTCCACGACTCTTCTAATCACATCGTCTAATTCACTCGCCTCTTTTTGAGCATCTGCGAGAGAATCCAAAATATCGTTCCTTGCTTCAGGATTCAGCACATCTTGTAAATATTCATCAACATCACTTTCACTATCTTCATCGCTAATCAAATTAGACAAATCTATTCCTCCACCAGAATTATCAGCCCATGCACCTAGAAGGTTTGTCAAATGTTCAGCAGAGGATTCACCTTGTTTTCTACTACTGGGTAAAGGAAGACGAATACTGACTCCTAGTTCCTCTAATTTAGCATTTAATCCTTCAATTTCAGGGGTGTCGGGTGGTGCGTGGCACCTCCAAGGAAGTGGAGCGCCTGCCGCCCCTAACAAGTGGCCTATGGCTGAGTTTGTTGCAACCATTAGAGATTCTATCATCCGAGTAGCATCATTTGGCCACTTGACTTCAACAGTGATTTGGTCATCAATAATTCGAGGACGTAATTCGGCATTAGAGATATTTAGTCGCAATTCCTTCTCCTGCCATTTCTTTGCTAGAGTAAACATTTCAGAGAATTGCGGGTTATCTAATGCATCTTCATATGCCATGTTTTGTTTTACCTCAATAACCGCCTCGTAAGCAGAAACATCTGCTATTTCACCCGCATCATCAAGTTTCATTGCAACAGCCATCGCGTATCGAGGTATCTTTTCTCGTAATGAGCAAAGGTCATCGGCTAGGCGAGGGGGTAGCATTGGTAGAACGGTATGAGGCAAATAGACTGAGGTGGCACGAGCTCTTGCAGCAGCATCAAGACTTGTATTAGGAGTGACATAATGGGCAACATCGGCGATTGCAACCCACAGTGTTTGTATTCCATTTTCTTCAACCAAGCATACTGCATCATCGAAATCTTTTGCATCATGCGGATCGATAGTTACGAACGGTAGATGTCGTAAATCGGTTCTGCCTTCCTTCAATGCGGACTCTGCATCAACCTCTTTCAATAATTCTGCTTTTGCGCAAAGTGATTGGTCATACTCTCTTGGAAATGGATTTGCATTAGCCCTTCTTCTAGCCAATAAGCGAGAGTCTAGGAGTTGTTCTGCATTCCAATGGTTTGCTGAAATTAATAATAAGGCCATTGCCGGTTCAGCTTCTTGAAAACGCATCCCGCCTCTTCTTTTTGCAATAAAACGACTTTCTTTGAGCAATGAAAATACACCCCATGACATGATTGTCTCTCCAGGCATTAAAGAGAATTCTTTAGGATAATCTTGACCCATTAAATCGGCGAGCCAAACACTTTCTAGCAAAGAATATCGTTGAGCATCTTCCTCACTAACATAACTTAATTGTGCACTTTTATCATTTGTTTGTAATTCTTCACCGACTCTAAGAGGGGGTCTTCCCCAAAGAGATGTACCGCCTTTTTGTGCATGTCTAGAAGAGAATGCTTTCCAGTCTGCTACCGCAGACTCAATTATTTCAACATACGCAGGCTTAACCAATCTGACCATTTTATCTTCTAGTGATGTGAATCGTTCATTCTTTTTACGACCAATTGCAAGTGCCTCATCTAATCCACTGCGAAATGTTTTCTCGGCCTTACTATCGATTGAAAAGCGATGCATCAAGTTTTCACCTTCGATGAGGAGGTCAGCAATTTGCTGATTAGTCCATGATTTCTCCCATAATTCCTCATCATCAGCAAATTGCTGAGACAATCGACGCCACAATTTCTCATCTTCGGGTATCTGAGGACCTTTTTTGTTTTGATGCTTACCAGCGCTATTTGAATTTGGACCGCGTCCTCTACCGCCGCCACGCCCTCTCGCCATATGGTTACGTCAAGGTAACAGGTGATGAAGTATCGTCTACCTAATTGTATTACAATCCACTTTTTTGTAATGCTTTCAGAGCCTTGAGTTGCGCAGCGGTCAACTGTTCGTTTTCTTGTAAAACAAATTCAAGATCCAAATCACCGCCGTCGAACCCTGCACCAACCATTCTTCTACGGTCACCAATTTGGGTATTAGCAGCAACACTTAGATTCCCAGATTTTCCAGAAGGTAGTTTGACTTTGATTTTACCGCCCAAAACCAATGTTGAATATGGAGTTGAAACCTCTTGTACCAATACGCCATCTTCCCAATAGGTGCCTTCTCCAGCATCTATTCTAATGATGACCAATACATCTCCAGTATCTCCTTGTGGGTGGTCATGACCTTGTCCTTTTAGACGTTTAATTTGACCATGTTTTGCATCAGCAGCAATAGTAATTTTTAGTGTGATATTCTTGGTTTCCATTTCGTTACCATTCTTTCTGAATCGTTTGAAAGTAAATGGAAATTTACCACCATTTTTCGCCTCATCCATTGTGATGTCAATTCCAACATTGATATCAGCGCCCTTTGGTAATTGCTGATGAGATGCGGGATTCCGTTGCCTAGCACCACCGCCAGGCATTCCTCCTCCTCCGAACATTTGGCCAAAGGCATCGTCCATTCCTCTGCCACCGCCGCCGAAATTGAATTGAGACCCTCCAAACGGATTGCCCCCTCTTCCGCCGAATGGATTTCCTCCACCGCCGAACATATTCGACATCTGTTGCTTTTGGTCATAGTCTCTGCGTGAATCTGCAGTTCCAATTGTATCATATGCTGCTTGAACTTCTTTGAATTTTGTTTCAGCAGCAGCATCATCAGGATTGCGATCTGGGTGGAACTGACGGGCTTTTTTGCGGAATGAACGCTTGATTTCAGCGTCGCTGGCACCCTTGTTAACGCCTAATACGGAATAGGGGTCGCGTTCTGCCATATCGGTCCTGTCACTGTAGCCCCCTCATCAATGCTCGGGTTTTTTCAGCAACATTTCTCAACACCAATATTGGGTTTTTGGTTGAAACTATTTATCATGTAGGCAAGTTTTACCTATCAAAGCGGTTATATTAGGTGGGCAGTTGGGCAGGATATCCGAGGTTATACCATGTCTAACGAAAACTCCGAAACTCAATCATTTGAGGACAAAGTTCAAGACAAGCAAGATTGGATTGAATCGCAATTCCGTAAGGTCTCTAGAGGCTCATGGGCTCGTATTATACGAATGGCAAGAAAGCCGACTCCTCAAGAGTTTAAGCAGACTGTCATCATTTGCGGAATCGGATTATTCGTCTTAGGAGCTATTGGATTCGCAATGCTTGTATTGATGGATAATTTCATACCATACTTAATCCATGATGTTTTCAACATCGGTAACTGAAAAAGGTGATTATATGACTGACGCATTCGTAGTATTTGTTAGATTTGAAGAAAAGCTTCTCCTCCTTAAGAGAGGAGAGTCAGATGGAGATTTCCCTGGACTTTGGGACGGAGTATGGGGAGTCGCAGACACCCCAGAAGAAGTCATTCAACGTGTTTCAGACTCAACAGGAATTCCGGTTGAGAGTTTACATTATGACTGCACTGGTCCAGAGCGAGGTATCGACATGGGCCGAAGTTTGGTCGATGTAATGCCAATTCTTGTTATTTCTAATACAGATGAGATCGAAGTCAAAGGGCGCTATACTGAAGGTCGCTGGGTTGACCCGGGTCAATTGCAAGAATACCGTTGTATTTTCTCAGACATTGATATGGAAAACGCAGATGGACTATTCAAGGAAATGTATGGTTCAGTCGGTTCTTTCCTTTTCATTGTTAAAACCGCAATCGGTGCAGAGAAAAGAGTTGCAGACGAAATGTATGCACGCTTGCACGGCAGTGGTTCTCTAACCACTCTACAAAATGACATAATGTCAATTCTTCATCCACCAGCCATGCGTGGATATGTTTTCGTTGAATCAAGTGCATTGCACCATGTTGAGAAATTGATTGGCCGTTCAGGTGGAAGAGATCCTAAGGCTCGTCGTGGTCTAAATCAAACTCCGCTAAAGAATGCAAAGACAGTACTTCCTGGTGAAGCACCATTGCAAGATATCCTACCATACCTAGAACCGAAGGCAGTGACCTCTGGAATTGAAGTAGGCTGTATCGTTGAAATTGTTACAGGCGCATTCAAGGGTGAGAAGGCTCGTGTAATCAGTGTTGCAGAAATGAAGGAAGAAGTTAGTATGGAGTTGTACGAACAACCTATTCCAATGACTTTGAACATGCGTGGCGACCACGTCCGTGTAATCGAAAGAGTTGACGATTGAAGCCCCATTTGGCATCTATTAGTTGACTATTCACCGCTTCAAAGCCAATTCTCCTTGTGACCACTCATTATTTCAGCCGCGGCGCGGTTAAATAGGGGAGTTTAGTCGGCGAAATACCCACGTCTGTGAGTAATGGAGTTGACACATATGCCGAAACCTTGGACATCAAAGCTGATAATCAAAGCTCTTGGAGTTAAGAAGTGTAACGGAAGTCTTGACGCTGCTACTGAAAGTCTCTCTCTTGAGAAAGCAATGGAAGTTGCAAAAGAGAAGGCAGACTTAGGCCATCTAACTGGTGCTGATCTAAAAGCACAAACCAGAGAGATAATTGGAACATGCGTATCTATGCGTGTAAAGATTGATGGTCACTGGGCAAATGAAGCGCTACAGATCATTAGCAATGGAGAATGGGACGAGCGATTTAACTGAATTACGAACCGCGGGAGAGGCATTAATTTGCTTCGCTGACCGCAGAGGTGATTATTATGGAAAACAAAATAAACCAAGCAATCAAAGACGCATTAAGTAATGCACCTAAGCGTAATTTTGTCGAATCCGTGGATATTACATTCACAATCAAGGATGTTGACTTGAAGAACCCTACTAACCGTATCAAGGAAGAGATTCGTCTTCCATCTGGTCGCGGACGAGAATTAAAAATCGCAATGTTCGCTGCAAGCGAAGCCGCAACTAAGGCTAAGGCTGCAGGACTTACTGTAATCACTCCACAAGAGATTGAGGATTTGGGCGGTAACAAGGGTAAAGCAAAGAAAGTTGCTAACTCTTACGATTACTTCCTTTCCGAAGTCCCTCACATGGGACTTATCGGTAGATACCTCGGTGTGGTTCTAGGTCCTCGAGGCAAAATGCCACGTCCAGTTCCTCCAACATTAGATCCAGGCATTATCGCTACAGGTCTAATGTCAACCGTCGTCGTCAAGTCTGGTGACAAAACTACTTTCCATGCAGCAATTGGAACTGTAAACCAAAGCGAAGAGGAACTATACGCTAATGCTATGGCAGTTTACAACCGTGTAACCTCAAAGTTAGAGCGCGGAATTGGAAACATCCGTTCACTTTACATCAAGACCACAATGGGTCCGGCACAACAAATCGAGGTGGTTAATTGATTCCTAAGGTAGTTTCCTGGAAGAAAGATGCGGTTGTAGATTTAGTCAACCTTCTTGAAAGTGGTGACACAATTGCAGTTATTGATATCCACGGAGTTCCAGCAGATTCCATGATTGGAATGCGCTCTTCACTTCGTGAAAACTTAGCAATTCGCGTTGCTAAGAAGCGTTTGATGCGCCTTGCTTGGGAACGTGCAGGTCTAAAGGCAGAGAATCTAGAACAATTATTCGATGGTGCAGTACAACCTGCACTAGTATCATCAAGTAAATTGAATTCATTTGAGGTATTCACAGCATTGAAAGCAACTCAAGCTGGCCGTGCTGCTAAGCCTGGCGACCGTGCTCCTCACGACATTGTAGTTGAGAAGATGGATACTGGAATGCCCCCTGGTCCAATCGTTGGTGACTTGAACTCTGTAGGAATTCCTGCTAAGATCATGAAGGGCTCCGTACAAATCCAAAAGAGAACAGTTATTCTCAAAGAAGGAGAAGAATTCGAAGGAGACCTCGGTCTGATGTTGTCTAAGTTAGGCATCAACCCAATCATAGCAGGTCTACGTTTGTGTGGTACACTAGAGGGTGGAACTGTTTTCGCCCCTAGCACATTAGATATCAATTTCGAAGAATTTGAAAGTGATTTAATTTCTTATGCAGCAGGGGCATTCAATCTTGCTTGCAACATTACTTGGTTTACTAACCAAACAATGCCAACAATCCTTGCAAAGGCGAGCCGCGAGGCTCTTGCTGTTGCATTGGAAGCGGCTGTCGCTACTGCTGACACCATGCCGCATCTTGTCGGAAGAGCACACCGCGGCGCTATGGCTGTCGCAAGCTCTCTTGACAGTGACGCTCTCGACGACGAACTGGCGGTTATGCTAGGCGCTGCGGCTAACGCTGCTGCATCTGCATCCGTTGCTGTTGCTGAGAGTGATTCATCAGTCCCTACCGAGGCAGATGAAGAAGAAGACGAGGAAGAAGAGGAAGCCGGTTTCGGCGGTCTTGGAGACCTATTCGGTTGAACGAAATATTGAGGTGAAAAATAATGGAATACGTATACGCTGCTATGCTACTGCACGCTGCTGGAAATGAAATAACTGAAAAAGCTGTCACTGCCACTTTGGCTGGTGCTGGTGTAGATGTAGACGCTGCTCGCGTGAAGGCACTTTGTGCTTCTCTCGCTGGTGTCGACATCGCTGATGCTATGACCCAAGCTGTCGCTGCACCTGCCGCTGCTGCTCCTGCAGCAGCTGCTTCGTCCTCTGACGCCCCTGCGGAAGCAGAGGAAGAAGAAGAAGAGGATGAAGAAGCTGGTTTCGACGGTCTTGGTTCCCTATTCGGTTGAATTGGACTCCGAGCGCCGCCGAGCGTTCTCGCTTGACCAGTAAATGGTCTAGTGAGTGATTGCACGGTAAACGCCTCCGGTCCAGACTCAACTGAATACCTCGCCTTTGGGCGTGGATCAAACAGTCTACCGTGCATTCGAGTTACACCTATTGCTGCGGCAATAGGTATCCCAAATCTGGGATTTCGCCCTCTCATTATCTGAGGATTTTGAGAGGGCTAAAATTTTCTTTTGTAATTTATTGTTATTCTGAGTGAGAACTTTCATCCGGTTTATTGATGCACTATTGACTACAGCATCAGCCATGGTGAAGAGGGCGACCTTAGATTTGGAACTCTCCCCAACACCAGTTGAATGTATCAAAGCATTACGCGAGTTAGCAGATTCTGCTGGTTGGAAACTAGAGAGGCATGAAGGTTCTAGATTAGTCGATCGTTTTGCAATCATTATGCCGATGGCCCAATCAGCTAGAACTCTAGGTTTGGTGGTGAAAGATGGACCACTCAGAGGACTTGAACTGGTTTGTTGGTCAGAAACTAGAGGGTCAAGTGGTGCCATTAATATTGCAAGTTGGTTATTACCTGGTGGCCAAGAACATCCCTTAACAAGAAATTTGATTCACAATTGGGTTGCACTGCTCCCGCGCTGTCCATGGAGATGGTCCTTTGGTGAAAGATCTAAAATTGGATATTTGCTACCGGTGTGGAGGAAATCTAGGAAAAAGTTTGCCAAACTGGGATTTAATGTAAAATCAAAACAGTGGCCTATAGTCGCACAAGAACCTTGGTTTGGCTCAATAACTAGTGAAGAATAAGCCAAATTACAAATTATCAATCAACCGAAAGTAATAGGGTTGATGCCCCGCCACAGTTACAGTAGGAGAGATTGAAATGGCCAACCTAAGTGAGTTTGCTGAAAACCTGAAATCCAACCGTGATACTCAAATCACAGTAGCATTGATCATATTTTTTATGCTTGCATTCCCTCTTTATTTTAATTTTGCATCCAACAATGCATCATCTGGTGGAGCATTGGGAACTGTCGGTGATTACAAGGTCTCTGGAGAATATACATTTATCGAATTAGAGAGTGGTATCGAGGGTATTGCAGATGGAGACACACTAACTCTAGAATTACATTCAGATGCTGTACAAAGTCAAATTGCAGATAAGAATTTAGTTGCAGTAATCGTCAATATGACTTATGACGAAGATGAAGAAGCCAATGGGCCTCCACTAGCATGTGCCGGGCCACAAGGTGGAAGTGATGCACCAGATACAATCACAGCAACAGTTTCTCGTGGCAATAACACTGCATCAGGTTCTGGACAGAACCCCGGTGGTCATTTCATTACAGCAGAGTGGCATGATTCCTCAATCATTGATACAGTTGTTACAGGGCTATCAGAGTCAGAAATAATGGATATGCTCGAAGGCGGAGAAACCGGAATTGGTAATTATACTATTGAGATTTCAGTTGCAGCTGAAGCAGGTAATACACTAAATCCAACCTGTTCTCGTAATGATGGTGGAGAAGAAGTAAATTACACGGTTAGTTTGGTACTATTGGATTACAATATCATGCCGGATATTGCAGCCGAAGTTTAAACTTCAAAGTATCAAGCATTGAGAAGTTTGCTAATATCTAGTATCGGTGAAACTCTTTGACCAATTATTTGCATCATTTGAGCAAGTGCTTTCTCGGTCTTTGCTTCAACCCTCATCACTAAGATCGCTTCAGTGTTTGATTTACGAGCCAAATACCAACCAGCATATTCACCGTCATAATCAAAGCGAACTCTTACTCCATCAACAGTAGAGCATTGGTAATCGCTAAAGGCTTGAGTAATCGCAGCAACAAATGGTAATTTATTTTCTTCCGAACATGGAACTTTTACCTCACCTGAGGTTGGTAAACTTGGAGCAAGACGTTCCAATTCACTGGAGAAAGAAGGCCCTCCATCCTCGGGACTATCTCGGCGTGACCAACATTCAATTATCCGTGCAGCATTGTATAGTGAACAATCAAAACCATACCAACCGCGGTCGGCTAGGAAGATGTGTCCAGACATTTCAGCAGCCATTCTGCATTGCGGTTTTGCTGCTAAAACTCGCTTCATGAAAGAGTGCCCAGTCTTTGCCATATGTGGCACTCCGCCAGCATTGATGATTGCAGTTTCAACATTCATTGAACATTTAACATCATAGATTATGGTTTTTGATTCATCACTTGTTCCTGCATCAGAAGCAAGAATATCTTCAGCCATTAATGCGATTAATCGATCAGGATAAACGAATTGCCCGTCTTCATCAACAGCACCAATTCTATCACCGTCACCATCAACACCTAAGCCAAACTCAAGTTGATTTTCAACAACAGCATTACCAAGATCAATCATATTTTTTGGACGTGTTGGGTCTGCACCATGGTTAGGTTCAGTAGCATCCCAATCACAGAATAGGTCAGTATGTTCAGCCCCTATCATATCGAGTAATTTGGTCATCGCAGGGCCAGGGACTGCATTACCACAGTCAACAGCAACCCTAACAGGTCTTGCTAATGGTCCAACTGATTCTACAATCGCTTGCAGATATGTATCTATGTGCGGGTGGTCAACAATACTTCCTTGACCCGAATCAAATTCTCCAGATAAGAATACTTCTTTCAATTGTTGAATTTCTTCCCCTGCTAGAGGAAGTGTACCATTACACATTTTGAATCCATTATGTGTTGGCATTGGCAGGTGTGATGCAGTCACCATTACTCCGCCATCAACAGGAAGAGTCCAACATGCATGATAGACACAGCCTGTGCTAACTATTCCTAAATCATAAACAGTAACTCCGGCGGAAACAAAACCTGCAATCAGATTTTCAGTTAATGCGGGAGATGAATCGCGAATATCTCGCCCTACTGCAAATGTTTTGCACTTTAGGTAAGTGGCCATTGCTTTACCTAATCGTAAAGCGAATTGAGGGGTAATATCGCCGCTACCATCGCCATTTGCATGACCGCGAATATCGTATGCTTTGAAGCAGTGTTGGGGCCACATGGAACTCCCAGCAGGTCCTTGTTTTCAATCCTGTGTGCTAATTATTTTCTAACAAAAGCAATGATGAAGGCAATTATTATGGTAATAACGGCGAACTCAACAACAACGCCTTGCCATATCGCTACAGCCAGGAATACTGAGAATGTTGGAATAATCATGCGCAATAATTTGGGCCAAGTCATCAAACCTTGAGGGGTTTCAATGTAAGGTGATCCCGGCATTAATGTAACCTCCATTAATGATTATGAATTATTATCAATTGCTTGAATGACGATTTCGATTCTAGCATTAGCCGGTAATCCAGCTGCAGCAAAAGCAGCACGTGCAGGTTTTACCTCAATCGCATCGACCCAAGCGCCGTATACTTCATTCATTGCAGCAAAATCATCGATATCAGCAAGAAGTATTTGAGCAAAACAGACAGCATCTCTTGTTAGATTTGCAGTGGTTAGTAATGAGTCTATTTTTGCTAATGAAGCAGCGGTTTGGGCTTGAATATCATCACCTGCTTCAGGTGCTATTTGGCCACTTAGCCATACGACTCCATTTGCTATAATGCCAGCGGAATAAGGTCCGTATGTTTTTGCACCAAGGTTATCGATAGAGCGTTTCTCCATGAGTCTGTGCTATAGTCCTCAGCCCATCAATGCATTGATTATGAAACGATGATTTGAGGGGGAGGTAGTATCAGCCCCATCCATGCGCACCTGTTGGGTTCTGGATCATCCCGCGCATGTCAGATTATTGGCCCCGTTCATTCGTAGTGGTCAATCTAATGATATTATCATCGCATGTGACCGAATAGAGGTTAGAAATTTACTTGAGAGTGCGGATGGAATATTACCGCGACGGCAGAAAACGTGGGTGCAAAGAGCAATCGGTAGCGCCAAGTCGATCAAAGCCTTGAGGAGAATTAATCAAAGCCATAATTTCATGGCCGTTGCTGGTAAAGATGGTAGCGGTACAATAGAGAGAATAGTCGTGATTGGGGCATCATTAGAATTGTTAGCACTCAAGAATGTCATCAGATTAGGTAAGATAAAATCCATCAAACATTTAGTTTATATTTCTGATACCGAAGTAAATCACATTGCTCATAAATTAGCTCTAAAAGAGTGTACTGAAGTAGTATTGCCAACTCACTGGGATGACACTATTGATGGAGGTTTTCTCGCAAAGGTATCAAAATCAAGCAATGTTCTTGTCCATCGATTAGATGGATTGCATGGCCATGCTCACCTACGTCCAAGCCAGCGACCAAATCAAGTTTCAGATCCTCCTAGAGTGATGGTTCGTCGCTTAAGCGGAGATGGTATTCACGATGATGGCGAAGTAATCTACATTCCTGAAAAGGTATGGGATGGACTAATTCCAACCTTTGCCGATGAGTCAAAATATACAGGTGATGCATGGCAATTAACCCAACAACTAGCAGCACATGATTGTCTAATTACTAATTCAGTAACTCTCGCAAGTGAGGCTTGTCTTCTCGGCACTCCAACCTTGTTAATCTCTAGAGCAAAACGTGGCTTCTTATCCAGACTTGAGCAAGATGGTTATCCATTATTCATTTGGAATGAGAATTGTGAAGGAGAAAAGTTTGAACAAAAATTAACTCAATTCCTTTGTGGCATTCACTTAACAGATGCATTGGAGCCAGAACAATGGCCAAATACCAAACAACAATTGGCTGAAATTCTAAGACTTGAACTCATTGATTGAGCCAATTAGTGATTATTTCCAAGTGGTCTCCAGCCATTTGTAAATCTCCAGCGAGAATAGATTCAATTGGCCAAAACTTTGCATCTGCAGCATCATCACCTGCGCTTGGTTGTTGATCAGAACTAACTTCAATTTCATAGACAATGCTGACAATATGCTTACGCGGGTCTCTATCGGGGTTTCCCATTACAGAAATTAACTTTGGATTTTCACCATGCATACTTGTCTCTTCAAGTAATTCACGAACTGCTGCATCAATTGGTGCTTCTCCTCTGTCAACAAAGCCACCCGGAAGCGCCCAAGCACCCTTCATCGGAGGAAATTTTCTCTGAATCAATAGGATAGAATCATCCCTTCGTACCGCAGCATCGGCGGCTAGGGCTGGGTTGAGCCAACCATTGCACTCATCACATGACGTCATAGGATCATACTCCATATCTTCGTCGACGTTCTTGGAATGTGCGAATTGCTTTCAACAAATCCTTCTTTTGGAAACTAGGCCAGAAAACATCTGTAAAATATAATTCTGAATATGCCATTTGCCATAATAAGAAATTAGAAATTCGCTCCTCTCCACTGGTACGTATGACCAAATCAGGATCTGGCATATCCGCAGTGTAGAGTCTTTCAGAAACGGCCTTCTCATCAATATCTTCTAGGCTGATTTTCCCCTCTGCATGGTCGGAAGCAATCGACTGAATCGCTCTAATCATCTCTTCTCGACTACCATATGCAAGGCAGATAGTAAAAACGAATTTCCCATAATTCTTAGTTTTATTTTCTGCATAATCTATTGCTTCGTTGACAGATTCTGGTAATAATTCTCTTCGGCCAATGATTTGCACCTTGACTTCATTTTCATGAATTCTAGGATCATCAGCAATATCTCTCAACCCTTCAACATACAATTTGAATAATGTCTCAAGTTCTTGTTTAGGTCTGGTGAGGTTTTCAGTTGATAGTGCATAAACGGTGAGCCATGGTATTTCTAAATCTAATACCCAATCCAAAACGCGCTCTAATTTCTCTTTACCAATTTTATGGCCGATACTAGTGGCAAGGTTAGATTTCCAAGCAAAACGGCGGTTACCATCCATGATAATCGCTAGGTGTTGAACCGAAATAGGACTTGCGAGAACTTCTCGCAAGAGTTTTGCCTCGACCGCTTGGCCTAGTGCATCACCGACTCGCTCCGATATACCCACTAGACTTCCCCCTGCCTTGTCGTAGAGGTGAAAGGGTATGAGTTCACCGCTTCGCCATTGACAATTCACCAGCCACAATCTAGAGCCAAAAATCCACCAATGCGTATGTTGTTAATTCTAATTAAGTTGAAAACTTTGTATTAGGGTAACTCCAGCATATGATATGGGAGAGCCTGCCTGGTGGCCAAGTGGAATCTCCAAGACTTCGTTTGAGGAAGCACAATCAACTCTAATTTGCCGAACATCATTTGGAAAAACCACAATGTGGAGCCCGGATATGGCAATGGAATTACAATGGTGGCAACAAACTCCAGAGAGTGGAACAATTTGGGGCGAGTGGCCTGAAGCTGTAATCTCGCTCGACAAAATAACAGAGGACCAAGGCGGTATTGTTGTCAAATTATCTGGTCAAGATAAGCAGTGGATCGCTAGATTGTGTCCAATTGATGTTGGCCAAGATGCTTCTAGAATCGCCAGACATAAGGATTGGAATTTAGCATTACAAGGGTGTGATATCTTGTTACCAGTTGCCGGTTGGTCTACTGATAGTGGTGATAGGGTCATCATTTACCCCGAATACGAGGAAGTACCAACAAATGATATCTTAGATGAATTAGAATCAATCGTTTCTATAATGGCAAATGCACAATCAAACTTGCAACAATTCGCAACACCAAACAGTGAAAGATTGTGGAACGATTCTTTGAAAGAAATAGAAGCCTCTCTCAAAACCAATACCTTATGGCGTGGGCCACATACAATCAAAACCGTAGGTTTGCCAACATTAAATCTCAATTTTGCAAGTATTGTCAAGGTCGATGGGAAATTAATGTTAATCGCTCAACCAAGAAGATTGGTTGAACACCTTTTGGTTGGAGAACAACGGATTCCAGCAATAGCAAATTTGATGTCGATGGAAAGAGAATTTGCAGATCATTGCAAAGTTGATGAAGTAGTAAGAAAGCAATTGCTTGAAACATGGATTAACTTAGTGCCAATAGAATGGACAGGAAAGAAAGAGATGTCAACAGTTCTCGGAGGTCCATGGTTGTGGCGTTATCGCGCGGTACTGCTCAATTTAGCAGATGCAAAGGCATTTGCAAACTCTCAATTAGAGAAAAGTTGTAATTCATGGCTTAGAGATGTTTCTCGTCTGCAAGCACATCTTGGAACATTAAGAATGTTGAAAGCGGGTGAATGGGTTGGATATACGGCTATTGCAATTGGTTTTTATGCATGGAAAATGCAAACTATGACTGGGCAAAATGGATTATTTTTATTAGTCGGTGGAGCTGTTTTTGCTATAGCAATGAATCGGATATATTGGTCAAAAGACCCTTCACCGTATTGAGAGATCAACGTTGTTGTCTAACTCTGCCATCATAGAATTGCAAAGAGTTCTTCTTGGCCAAACTCATAATTTCTAAGATTAACTTTTCACGCTCTTGTCGCTCTTGTACAGAACCTGAGACAGCCCAATACAGATTTACTGCTAGGTCTATCGATGTAGGTGAAATCATATTTACTCGGCACCAAGAAGAATCCTCTTTGGTAGTAAATTCATTGTCGGAAATAAACTTCATAACATCATCACAGAAATTGTCAACAGCGGCAGGGTCGGAGTTGATGTCCATGTGTAACTGTGTTTGCCAGCGTCTCCAACGGCGTAGTCCGTAATTCTCTACAGGTGAATTAACCAAATTTGCATTTGGCATTGTGATGACTGTATCAAGGGAAGTTCGAATCAATGTAGTCCTCAAATTGATTTGGATAACCTCTCCTTCACTCGAGCCTACAACTATCCAATCACCGACTCTGAACGGCTTGTCTAACAGCACAGTAGTAGCGCCGAAGAAATTGGAGATAGTATCCTTGGCTGCAAGCGCCAAAGCAATTCCGGAAATTCCTAGTCCTGCAATTAATGAGGTTAGATTAAATCCAAAGGAATCGGCGATAAATACACCACCGACGAAAATAATGACGAACCGCAAAACACTTTGAATAGCGGAGATTAATGTTTTCTCAGTTCCATCTAATTCTTCATCATCATCCAAAAGTTCTACAATATCTTGTACAATTTCGATTAAACGGAAGGCCCACATTATCAAGCAGACTGAGATGATTAATTGCAATGCACCAGGCACTAAATTGATTATTATTTGAGGCATCATTATCGATGATGTTGCGACGCTCATAGCATCGATCATCTCGGCGAATATAAAGAAGGAAACTCCTGCACCAGCAGCATTACCAAGAGCCTTATCTGAGTCCTTTACCGCTTTGTTTTCAATGCTGTCAGAGGTAATGATTTTCTTCAGTAATTTAGGTGCTAACCACATAGTCAAAAATCGTGTTGATAAAGCGATGACGACCACGGCGAGTAAGATGGCTAAAGTCAAGTTGTTAAAGCCGAGAATTTCATCCATCCAAAAATCGGATTCAGTAGCACTTTCGAAGTCTAGCATGCTATACCCCATGTGACCCTCCGTTTAAGTGATGTCGGACAATATTTTTTCAGTGAATTAATTTTTTTACAGTTATATTGGCATTTTAAAATTACCAATCCTTGAAAATAATGATTTAAAATGCCCCCTTTAGGGGGCAGGTTGTGGTGAACGACATATGCACGACGCCTTCAAGAGGGGTAGCGGAGTCGCGAAGGCGTTAGCATGTCATCAAAAACGGTAGCAATCAGCACTCGTCCTTCATTTGGATTCATTATAGCATTACCTTTGTTGCTTTCATTATTAGCTCCAATGGCTAACGCTTCAGTGGCTCAAGAAGAACAATCGGGCATGGCGCCTGAAGACGTCTGGTCCTACGAATATGCCAATATGATATTCCCTTGGGCTGACGAAGGTGAACGTATTTTACAATTCAAAGAATATCATACATATGAGACAATGAAAGAGCGAATGTTACGATTGACCCAAGATAATTCGGATATATTTGAATTCCATGAAGGGCTCAAGGGCGGCGTAAATGCAAGAGGAGAAGTTGTTGGTGTTGATTCGTATGAAGGATGGTACTACGACCATGCCTCACCTTGGTTGAAGATTACAGGCGATGTCCAAGGCGGAGATTACAATCCCTTTGTCGGAGATAATGGAAATTACGCAGATCGCCCAGACGTACTAGTAGTTGGAAACCATCATGCTAGAGAATGGATGTCTTATCAAACTCCAATTCTAGTCATGGAAGTTATTGCATTTTCATATGATAATATTGGCTATGATAACGATGGCGATGGTCAAGTTGACGAAGACCCATGGGGAGATGCAGATGGCGATGGCATTTTGGATGACGATGGAGATTGCCTTGCTTTGGATGCAAGCTACCAAGATTCCAATGGTGATGGAACGCCTTGTGGCGCTGGTGACCTAGGTGTTGACGAAGATTATTCAGAACAATGGATTACCGATTTGGTCAATGGGCGAGAACTTTATCTTATCCCAATGCTCAACGTTGATGGGAATATCTACGATAGAGAAGTGTTCTGCCCTGCTCCTGCTTGGGAATCATGCCCATCCGGAGGTTGGAGAAAGAACTTGCGAGATAACACATATACAGGTGTAACTCCATTGCCAGATTTATTTGAACAGGTAGATGAAGACTGTGATGGTGTTGATCTAAACCGTAATTATCAATTTGAATGGGGCGCACCTTTGGGTGCAACTGGACCTCTAATCCCAGGAACATGTACTCCGGCGGAAGGAGAACTCGATGGTTCGAATAACGATGTCTATAATGGGCCTGTTGATGATAAAGACAATGACGGGGATGGCCAAATTAACGAAGACCACGTCGATGGTAAAGACGATGATGCAGATGGCCTTACCGATGAAGACTGGTGGGGCGGCAACTCTGAACCAGAGACAAAGTTCATTCAAGACCTAACAGAAATGAATGATGATAATGCAGACTTTTCATCCGAGTTCAAGTCAACATTAACCTACCACTCCTATTCGGAATTGGTTCTATATCCATGGGGACATTGTACTGGTTGTGAATCTCCAGACCACCAACAATTAATCTTCCATGGTGATGAAATGGCTGAGATGACTCAGTATACAAATATGCAATCATCAGACCTTTATCCAACATCTGGAGACTTCTGCGATTGGCATTATGGAGTTCATGGATCTTACTGTTATACTATGGAAATCGGAACAGCGTTCCACCAGCACGAAGACGATATCGATCATATTGCTGTACGCAACCTCGGTGTTGCATTCTACATGACAGAGATTGCAGATAACCCAAGAGAACGTGCTGACTTAGCAATGTCTGACATTACAAACCAATCCTTACAATCTCCTAACGAAGTAAATATTCCTGCTAAAGGAAATATTCCAATCGATATGTGTATTGACAAGAGCTTCCCATATTCCCTTGAATCATCGGTCTCCCACCTAATGTGGAGAACGGTAAAACCGAGCCGTTTGCAAAGCGATTATGGCCCACGTGAATGGTCTACGACCGAGTGGACAGGTGCAGCGTTAGAGTTGATTGAAGATGAGAACTGTCTTATTGCTGGCTCAAAGAACGGAACAATTCTAAGAGCAACATTAGATATTTCAGAAACTACGACTGGACAATTACATTACAAAATCATGCTCGGAACACTCTCTGGTGGAGATTTATACGAATACCCTGACAAAGGAACTTACTACACACTTGACCTCTCATACCGAGAAGCATATGGTAGTGTATTTGGTTCACTATTCTTGTTTATGGTAGTCGCTAGTTTCGTTTGGGGAGGATTAGCCGTCTGCCTCAGAATGATGCTATCAGATGATGAAGAATTGATTAATCTGGCTGATGCAGTTCTTGAAGAAGAAATGAAGACGGAGGGATGATCATGTCTGAAGGAGGTAAATCAGACCAATTTAGTGGCCGTATGGGTCTAATCTTTGCTAGTATTGGTGCAGCGATTGGAACCGGTAATATCTGGCGTTTCCCGCGAATGGTTGGTGCAAATGGTGGTGGAACTTTCCTCATACCTTGGTTAATATTTTTATTCATGTGGTCAATTCCCTTGGTAATCGCCGAATATGCAATGGGCAAGCGCAGTCGGACTGGTACTATCGGAACCTTCCGTATATTCGCCGGTAAGAAATTTGCCTGGATGGGTCTTTGGACAGCATGGATTTCGAGCGCAATTGGATTTTATTATGCAGTTGTTTCGGGATGGACTATCAAATATTTCCAACTTGGAGTTACCGGCGCCCTCAATGGAGAAGGTGTTGATACAACCGAAGTTTGGAACGCATTCCTACAATCATCTGGTCAAGTAATATTTTTCCAATTCCTTGTAATTGTTTTAACATTAGCAGCAATTCTCAAAGGTGCTAAAGCGATTGAAAAAGTCAATATCTATCTGATGGTTTCCTTGTTTGCACTATTGTTCCTAACTCTATTCCTATCTCTTTGGATGGATCTTTCTGATGGAAGCCTAGATGGTGCTATGTTCATGTTTACCGTTGATTGGAATATGTTATCTGAGCCCGAGGTTTGGATAAATGGTTTATCTCAATCAGCATGGTCTTGTTCAGCTGGAATGGGTATGTGTATTACATATGCAGTCTACATGAGTAAAGACGAAGATACTGTACTCAATGCTTTCACAATGGGACTTGCAAATAACAGCATTTCAATTATCGCAGGATTAGCAGTATTATCTGCAATATTTGCAGTTAGCGATGACCCACTTGCAACCGTTACTGGAGGTTCATCAGCGATAACCTTCCTAGCATTACCAGAAGTTTTTGCTCAAGCACCAGGTGGAAATATAGGGCCGTTATTCATGATGGCAGGTTTCTTCCTAGCGCTTTCTTTCGCAGCAATGACTTCAATGATATCTACAGTCGAATTATGTGTGAGAAATTTCGTTGACCATGGATATGACAGAAAAACGTCGGTATTCATTACAGGCATTGCAATCTTTATCTTTGGAACTCCATCTGCAGTTATGTGGATTGAATTAGATTCTGCGGGAGTCGCATTCCCTGAATTCTTAGAAGTTCAAGATCACATTTGGGGATATGGTTTGATGTTCTCTGGATTATTTATCGCTTTCACCATTTGGCAATATGGTTACAAAAAGTGGCAAGCTGATGTAGAGTCTGGTTTAGCAGATTCTGGTTTCAGAGGCTATCTAACAACCGGTGTACCAGCCTTTAGAAATGATTTCATCAATACTGGAGATAACGATTTGTATGTTAACAGAGTTTGGGATATTCTAATGTATATTGCATTCCCACTATTATTCATCGTACTAATGGGTTCTTATTTCGCAGACATGATCGCAAGTACAGATGATGTTTGGAATCCATCTAATCCACATGGTCTCGGAATCATTTTGATGTTCTGGGGTGTAGTTGGTGGTTTATTCATTGGTTTCAATAAATTATTAGTTAGCAGACCATTGTATAGAAATGTTCCAGAAGGTGCAGTATGTGATATCTCAATGCTACCTGGTGGCGATGATCCAAGGGTAGTATTGGTTGGAGAAACAGTTCCGACCCTGGATTAGTTGGTATGGGGGGCTAGATGATGGAAGATTTGGTAAGAACACTTCTTACCGGACTAATCGTTTCCATCGTTTTTATTGCAATCTCATATTTCTTTTGGAAAAGATTTGACAAGCCAACAGAGAAGATGATCGAAAATCAACAGTCTAAGGCAAAGTTGAGACATGAGCGTAAGATGTGGCGCGCTGTAGAAGATCAAATGATACGTGAACAGGCAACTGCTGAAGAAGAAGCAATCTATCAAAGGCGCAAAGCGGATGAAAGAGAAAGGGCAAAGCCTCCAGAGCAAGGAGTCGTGAGCAATGCATGGGCTTCATTGGGCATGGAGAATATTGAAACTACAGAATCTAACACTACTTCATTCGATGAGAAAAAAACCCTTGAAGATATAGAGGAGGAAGATGATTCCGATGTGTTACTAATACAGGATCCAGTAGAGGTTCGCCAAGATGGTGAGACTGTCGAAGAAGAAGTTGTAGAGGCACCAAACGCCCCTCCTGATTGGCAATTAGTTGAGAAACTAAGTCAATTATCACAATCTGAAATATTGGAAGTAACACCGCACCCAGAAATACCACAAGCACCAGAATTATCGCCAATTTCCTTAGAAGTTGAAGAAGAACTTCCAACAATCGACATTCCACCTGAACATCAACAAATGTCTGAAGAACCGGAGATTTGGAATCCTAAAAAAGAACTAGTTGCAGACAGCCAATGGGCTGTATATTGGCAATAGAATCGTTTTCAGTACACTGCCTAGCGTCCCTACAGACTCACTGAATCTCCTTTGTATCGGAAAATAAAATGCAAAGGGTATTCAGATAACCCTTGCAACTTATTCGAATCGGTTTGTTGATACATCGTCTTCATCTCGGTCAATCATGGAGAACAGGAAATTAGTGATTATCATTATTTCAGCAATCACAGTGATTGTTGGACTGATATCCATGTTCTATTTTTCGAACGAACTCGATAAAATAGGAACTTACGAATCGATAAATCTACTCTATATGTTGGCATCTCAAGCAGTATGTGGAATTGGATTGATCGGATTGATAGTAGGTTTGGGATTGAAAAATTCAAGTCCAGAGGGATCATTTTGAGGAGCAGATACTTCATCCCGCTTGTGTTGATTTTGCTTCCACCGATGGGCCTGATTATAGGGGCGATCCTTGCCCAGCCATTATCAGAATGGTTTCCGCAAAGTGGGATTACTGATAATTATGAAATCGCAGGGGTATTTGGTGGCCAAATCGGTATTCTTTGTGCAATTCTAATTGTGGCGATACGGCTTGGTTATGATCTGAAGAAAGAGTGACTTTCAAGCAATCCATTCGTACACAAGGGTAGGCAGTGTACTAGGGGGCTGAACACCCATTGTAATCTTCCATAATGTCTTGAGGGGTTTGTAAGAACCCTTGCGACTTCATGGAAATGATATGTCAGTTATCTGAATCTGCCTCTGTTTGTTTCTCTTTGTTTCTCTCTTCTTCAACAGCATCAGCAACCTTGCCAGCCGTACTAAGTGCCTTCTTTTTCAAACGCTCGAAGTTAAGATATATCATTCCACCAACTGTCAAGAAAACGCCTCCAATTATTGTAAAAATACCTCCAATGTAGAGCCAAACTCTAGGTTCGTCGTCATCAAAGGTTGCGAATCCAGTTTGAATCATCATAATCCCTGTAATGAGTACAAGTATTCCAAATATTATCAATGAGAATGAGATGATTTTCTTCTTCGTTGTCTTTGTCATAATACGTCTCTCTCTATTCTTCCCAATAGTGCTTACATCAAATACTAATGCCTAAAATCACCCCACGCGATACCCTTTGTACCGACATTACACGCGTCGGTACCGACGCGTGAAGCGTATGTCACAAGGATATACAGTGGGCCGATACAGACGCTTTCCAATTGTGACGTGTTGTAAGTGGTTATCAAAACCCCCTCTTTAGCGCTATTTGAAAGCGAAGAGGTGATGAACGGTTAGTGGCTGGATTGCAATATGGTGCAAAAGCCTCGAGGTACCCGCGACTTCACTCCCGCAGTGATGAAGAGTCGTATGGCTTTGGAGCAATTACTAGAGGAAAGAGCAAGACGCCATGGATTCAATAGAGTTCAAACACCTATTTTTGAATCACTTGAATTGTTTACTGCAAAGTCTGGTGAGGGAGTTATTTCACAACTTTATGCCTTTGAGGATAAAGGCGGACGTCCATTGACGCTTAGACCAGAATTAACCGCACCAGTGATGAGAATGGTCGCGGAAGAAATGCGAATGGATACCAAACCACTTCGTTTGTCATATTTCGGACAATGCTATCGCTATGAAGAATTCAAAAAAGGTCGCTACCGAGAATTCTTCCAATATGGAGTCGAATTAGTGGGGGCTTCAGGCCCACTTGCAGAAGCAGAAGTGATCGCTTTAGCAATCGACATGTTAGATTCTTGCGGATTGAAGAATTGGCAAATACGAATAGGTCATGTTGGGATTTTGAAGGATGCACTAACCGGTTTAGGTTTGTCAGACCAAATTGAACAAGGAGCTAACGAGGCAGCGGTTGCAAGCGCTATGAGATTCCTTGACAAAGGTGATGACGACGGACTTGCTAAATTGTTTTCAAGCAATGGGATAGACCCATCATTTAGCGAACCACTGCGCCAATTATCACAATTACAAGGTGGTGCTGAAACACTTGAACCTGCAAGAGAAATATTATCTGCACTAGATGGAGTCTCTTTGGAATCTCTTGATGAATTGAAAATTACCTTAGATGCAGTTTCTTCTTTAGCAGCAACTCCTCCAAGTTTAGCTGTTGATTTGACAGTTGCCCGCGGATTGGATTATTACACCGGAATGGTCTTTGAAGTTCAGGTTGAAGAGTTAGGTGGTGAAGGTCAAGTCTTGGGTGGTGGCAGTTACAATCTAATGCATCTCTTTGGATTAGCAGATCTAGACCCATGTTGTGGCTTCGGACTTGGATTTGATAGAGTAATGCTGGCACTTGAAGCACAAGCCGAAGCAGAAGGCAGAGAAGAGGTTGTTCCAGGCCAACAAGATGGTAGAGGATTAATTGCAGTCATTCCATTCAATATCGATACACAAGCAGTTCTTCAAGTGGTTAGACAACTTCGTGATGCTGGGCAACTGGTAGAGTTAGAATTACGTGGAAGGAAAATCGGTAAAGCATTTACTTGGGCTGATAAAATCGGAGCAACATATACATTGATAGTTGGTCCAAGAGATCTAGAATCTGGAACTGGTATGCTAAAGAATCTAAAAACTGGAATTGAACAAGCAGTTGAATTAGATGCTTCTTCGATTTTGAACATTCTTAATTGAAACTTAATCAGTGTTTAAATTTCCATTTGTTCTTTACATTTTGGACAAGTTGCTATACCAGAATATGTAGAAGGGATTCTCAAAGATTGGCTGCATGAAGGGCACTCATAGGTGGTTTTTGGCACACTTTGGGTTGAATTATTTGTTGAACGTTGAGGAGAAAAGATGTCTTCAAGACCTTCAGGGAATCCAGGTTTCATCGAATTCATATTTACTAAAAGTGGTATTCCAACTATTATCAAACATGTGGCTGAACACATGAGTGAGAACACTTTTGAAATTTCCTCATCGAAAAAGTCAACGCTTAGAGGATTGCCAATACCGAAAATTGAGGTGGCAACTAAACTTAGAAAACCAGAAACTAACAAGACGGCCAAAGTAATCACTAAGCCATTTCTGTAATTCATAGCCGTCAATATTCCTCCGGCCATAAATGCCAAACCAATTGCGATTGCTATCAATGAGGCAATCACATGAACCCCTAGCATAATCTCCATTACACCTATTCCGATTCTAAAAACTGAATATATCAGAATACCGATGCCTAAAAACATCATACTGCTATCGCTCTCTTTGACACCTGAAAGAGGAATTGTATGAGTATTCTGAGTACTGATATTGCCTATCATTTGGGTATGAAGTGTTTTTGCTTCATCATTTTCCATCAACCTAATGATCACATCATCCTTTTTTCCTGAAACCATCAAGCCTCTTTCTTTACAAAGAACCTTTAATTCCAAAAGGGTCATACCAGTATATTCCATATATTTGCCTAACATTGTTAGGTAATAAAGTTCTATCCGGCAGAGAATCGTAATGAAGATTATTCATCATCTTCAGGCTTCTTGGTATTGATGAATACAGCCATTGCAATAGCCGCTGAAGCAATTACTAAGGTAAATCCAGGAGTATCTTCAGGCGGTGCTTCTTCAATACCCGCTTGGAAATCCTCGCTCCAAGTAGAATCGTCTATTGGGAACTCTACCTGTCCATTAGCACCTAATTGCATACCGAATGCTGCAGGTTCTCCAGTGACAGTTCCAGGAAGGAACCCATTTTGTCGATTGCCTTTAACCTTCATAGTAACTTCAACTATCGGATTGTCACTGGTCGAATCCCAAACTGCCTCTTCTTCAGTAACTGTATATGAGAACACAATATTCTTCCAATTTCCAGCAATCCAAGGTTGTTCAGTGTGTTGATGAATCGCTGCTGCGCCTTTGAAAACAGTAATATTCAACCAATCACAGTCACTATTACAAGCCCCGTCGCCACCATTTTCGTTATCTCCTTCATAATATATATTGAAATTACCACGGATTTCTCCACCGATAGTCATATTCAATCGCTTCTCAAGAGTAGGCTTCATCATGAATCTATATTTGATATCAATAACTCCGTTATCCTTATCTTCCCTAGTTTCATTTTCTTCGGCAGAACCTTCATCACTTGAATTAAAATGGCTCCATTCATTATTTAATCCATCATGGAATACGAATAGGGATGCATTTCCTTTACTCGGTTGTCGAGTATCTTCTTCAGGTTCACTTTGTGATGCAGAAACATCACCTGCTTGAACGGGAGTTAGTAGCATGGCTACTAGTACAATCGCTACGATGGTCTTACCTCGCATGTGTTAAGGGTGTATGCCGTCTCATTTTACGCTTACTAATGATAGCAGCATTAAACAGCCAACTAGGCAATTTAATAATTTCAGTCAAATCGTTGGAAACCGGTGTCTCCTCGAGTTGCATCATTTAGATTGCGGGTTAAACGAAGAGCATCACCAAGAGCATCCGGTTGCATTCTTGCAGTTTTCAAATCAGTACCGCCAACACCAGTGATTATTGCCATCACTTTGATGGTATCACCAAAGCCAGCATCTTGACGTGCGCCCCAAATTACATTGGCATCTTCACTGACCTTTGCAGTTAACAGATCAACAACTCTACTAGCAGATTCAAGAGTCATATATTGACCACCTGTGACATGTATCAATACACCGGTTGCACCGGAAATATCAACATCTAATAATGGATGATTTAGGGCTTCATGAACAACTTCTTCAGGGCCTCTATCCGATTCACCATATAGCATCATGGTGACACCACCATTTGCCATAATAGCTCTTACATCAGCGAAATCCAAATTGATTAGTGAAGGCATGGTAATTGTCTCAACAATTCCCTTTACGATTTCAGCGACCAATTGGTCCATAATAGAAAATGCTTCATCCAAAGGCAAGTTAGGAACATAGTGTAATAATCGGTTATTATCCAACACCAATACAGCATCAGCAATTCTTCGTAGTGATTCTAATCCTTCGAGAGCACGAGCCATTCTTTGTCGGCGCTCAACATGGAATGGAGTCGTAACAAGTCCAACAACCAAAGCACCAGCAGCCTTTGCTTCTTCAGCAACGATAGGACAAATTCCGGTACCAGAACCTCCACCCAATCCGCTTGCGATGAAAACTAAATCAGCACCGGTTACGATTCTCTTGATCATCTCTCTTCCTGCTTCGGCACAACGTCGACCGGTCGCAGGGTCACCGCCAGCACCTAATCCGCGAGTGATATGACGGCCAACAAGCAACTTTTGTAATGCTCTTGTATGGTCTAAATGTTGTTTATCGGTATTGATTGCAACTGTTACAGCGCCTTCAACACCTAAGTGAGTAATTCGGTTTAGAGTGTTATTACCAGACCCTCCGCAACCGACTATCAATATTCGTGGATTTGGAACACCATATGAGCCCAAGTCTTCATCCATAATCGCAGTTGCACCACCGGTAATCGTTTCTTCACGAAGACCTTCAATCATATCTGCTAATGCTTTATCTTGTCCAGTTTCACCAGACTTGGAAGATGCGTTCGTTCCCATCCATTCACTTCCTATATCTCAAGGCTTCACTAACCATACTTAACCGCGTGGTATAACTACATCTCAAAGAGAGCGATTTTAACAGTAAATTTCCCCCTTCACAGAGGGTGAAATCATCTAATAATGCCGGCATCGGTTTAGACAAATACTTCTTCCTTTGTCAATCCTTGTATGTTCCTAGGTCAGGGTCAACTAAATCATGTATTGAGTATAGCCGATACTATGCGAAACAGGATGGCTATGTTCATTTTGTTGACTCTTATGTTTTCTTTCCTACAAGGAAGCATCATTAATGTGTCCAATTTTGAGGCTGAAGCTCCTGAAGTAACCGATTGGCCTGAAGGTAGTAGTGCATATGATAACCTGGTGACAATGACACAGTTTGGCTACCGTAAAATAGACACAACTGCAAATGAAAACTCTCGTAATTGGATTGCCGCTCAGTTGGAATCTTATGGCTATCAAGTTGAACGTCAATCATTTACTACCGACGAGTGTGCAAACTGTCAAAATATCGTCGTAACAATCAATGGAACATTAGACGATGAGTGGATTGTAGTCGGGGCTCATCACGATGCGATTTGTTATTCCCCGCCTCCACTAATCGGATTTACTTATCCAACTTGTACTTCATCAGGAGCTTATGATGACGCGACTGGTTCTGGAGCATTATTGGAATTAGCCCGCACCTTTTCCCAATGGGATATTACTCCTCAACACACTTGGAAATTAGCGTGGTGGGATTATGAAGAGTGGCAAGGCAGTGCCTCGTCTGAAGGGGGCGGAAAGGGCAGTTTACATTTCGTTGAGGAACAAATTCCTGAAAATATAACTGTCACTTATCTTAACTTAGACATGTTTGCATTAAATTGGCCGGTTGAAATGCCAACAGCGCTGCAACTGACTGGATGTGATGAGGATTATTGGACACTATACATGTTCACTTCACCGGTTGATGATTGGTCTTATTATGAGGAACGTGGCTTAGAGGTAACTGAACAAATGGAGGCCAATGCTGTTGTTTTACAAAGTCAATTAAAAGAAATAAATCACAATCTAAGTCATCCGACCGAATGGGTTAGCGTAGTCGATGATACCAAAGGTAATTCGGATCATTATAACTTCATCATGAACGGTTATGCTGCTACTTGGTTGAGAGGACAGCATCAATATATTATTGAGGAAGGAGATAGTTGTGAACAAACTCCTAAACATGCACAAACTGATTCGGTTACCACCCTCAATACAATGGCAGGAGGGCGGACTAATGTTGAATCAGGATTACAAACAGGAATGGATGTCATCGCAACGATGGCTTTGTGGGATCGTAATAGTACAGCAGATAGTTCAGATGAAGTTGTAGTTACTCAAGGCCAACAAGGAGTTAATTCAGCAATTGCAATTATTGCAATGCTGATAGCAACCACCATTTTTTGTATGGTAATCTACCGTCGAGAAAAAGATACTTTCTCCGAAAACGAAACTTGACTCCATGCCTAATGCTCATTAACAAGCCTCTCTTAGAAGAGATATGAGTGAGTCAGCAACTGTTAGGAAAATTATTTTCCTTAGTATTATTTTACTTATTTCATCACTCTCTCCGATGTTTATTGATTCATCAACTTTAGAATCAGAAAAGACTTCACAAGTCAGTCAGATTGTTGATGTTAGCACTTTCTCCAGCGGCTCATCGACTGAAACAATAATGGCCGATATGGGTGGTTCTGCTGCTTTTCTTCATCAGGGAGGACATCGTTTGCTCAATGCAAGCGTTGGAGTAGAAGTGTTACCATATTCTTCAACTCAAACGATGTATCACAATATGGTAAACGCTCAAACGCTTGGAACGCTAAACAACACTTCCGTAACTCCAGTAGGGGTTGAACTAACAAATGCAAATACTGGGCCGCCAGGCTCTGGAAATAATTCAACGACTATCCTAACCGCAGTGCAATGGTCAGGTACTCATAGTTATGACACTCTGGATATACGTTGCGGAATTCAAGCTTGTGGCTCAATAACTGCTACTGGAAGTTTGACTATTATCGTTAAAACCTTGGTTGTTGCGGCGGGAACTACAATTTCAGCAAATGCACTCAGTTCTGGGGGCATTGGTGTAGGAGGCTCAGTATCTGCAACATCTAGTGGATACAGCGATGGCGGCGGCGGTGCTGGCCATGGCGGTAGTGGAGGTAGTGGCGGTGGAGGCACTGGAACAGGAGGGTCCACATATGGCAATGCTACCGAAGCAGGTTCTCAAGGTGGCTCAGTAACAAGTTCAAACCACGCTACTGCAATCGGAGGAAGTGGCGGTGGATATATCACAATAATTGCCAGCCAAATTGATGTCAACGGTACTATTCAATCCAATGGAGGAAATGGTGCTGCTGGACAAGCGATTACGGGTGGTTCTGGACCGGGTGGCTCAGGTGCTGGAGGTGGAAGTGGTGGTTCAATTTTCATTAAAGCAAATACAGTAAATATCGGTCAAAATGGTATTATTGAAGCACTTGGCGGAGATGGCGGAGATGGTGCCAGTAGTTTCTGTACAGGGGCCTGTATCGGCTTTTTCCATGGCGGAGATGGCGGTGGCGGCGGCGGTGGCGGCCGTATTAGCATCATGACTCAAATTTCAAATTTGAATAATCAAGGAACTATTTCTGTTTCCGCTGGTAGCGGTGGTAGTGGAGGCCAACCATATGGAAGCGGTTCAACTGGGGCGTCAGGTTCTTCAGGGTCAACTGGAGTCAGCAGTTCCTCAACTTGGGCTGGTTACATAATTACAAGTGGAGTGAATATTGATGATGGAACTTTCATTACTGATCCATGGTCACCAAATGGTGGACAGATTATTGATGGATGGGTAAATCATACTTCAACAATTCCAGTAAATTCAAGTCTAATATTCACCTATAGATATACAATTTCGGGCTTAGCAAATAATACCTCTACTGGTTGGAGTGATTGGAATATAGGAAATATATCTTCTCAAATATTACCGCGATTAACCGCCTTACAATTTTCTTATCAATTCAATCGTACTGATACTCTCTCACCTGCATTGAGTGACTATTCATTATACTGGGATGACGCACATGTTCTCAATAATCTAGAGATGACGATGCCAGGTGGAAGCACGCTTTTGGGGCCTATTTCACAATCGATAGGTTACTCTGATTATGCTACCACAGTAAGCAATTTTAATTCACATACAGTTAATATTTCAGTTCCAACATCTTCAATTCCAACATCATCCCTCAATTTATGGATAGATTGGCCAATTAATTCTGCCACAGATACAATTGATGTGATGTTGGGTAGTTCAACAATTTATTCCGGGGCTATGGATTCACAATTAGGAGGAGTTGATGTAGAATTTACAACTCAACAATTAATCAATGCATGGCCGAGCAGTGGGACGATTGGAACAGATGGAATTGAAATGAGTCAACTCGTATTCAACATTTCAACAACGATGGTAGTACAATTGGATGCTAAACATCCGCAAATGTCTTGGTCTTGGACGCATAATTTAGATTTGAAATCAAGCCTAACACAGTATGCATTTACTTCTTGTAATGATTGGTACAGTGCAACATCATCATGTTTACCGTATTACCTCTTACAAGTTTCAGGAGATACAGTTCCATTTAACTTCCAAAACTATGAGGTGACACTCAGCAACTTATCCGTTCAATGGATCGACGATATTGCCCCTCAACTATCTTCAGTAGACCATAGAATCTCAGGAAATATCGGACAATTTATTCGCACTGGAGATACATTTGCAGTTACTCTTGGCGATGTAATCGGAGAGACAACTCTCTCAGGTTCAGCGTGGATACACCAAGGTGATAGTACCAAACCTGCAACAACTAATTCGATAACCTATTTTTCTAGTCTGGGAAGATATTACACTACTTTTGACTCCAGTCAATATGACCCCTTAATCACAACTCAACACTATATTGCACTAGAGTTAATCGATGAACACGACAATGTGCTATTCGTTGAGCAAGCCTATTCATTTGAAATCGGCCCGACCTTCCCATCTGTCACTTCAATAGCGATGACAGCAGCGAATAATAGCCATAGTGCAATATTAGAATCTGAAATTTCTAGTTCTTGGGAATTAGATGATGATGGATTCATTTTTTCAGTTACTTCTCTTCACAATAGAAGTGATTTATTAGCATCGGTTACCTTATCACCTTCACATGAAGACTCGCCAATAATACTTAATTGGGATCAAAACGAAAGCGCCTATACAGCACATTGGGCTCCAGACCATAATGATTTGAAGACATGGCAATTGGAGGTTGACCTCTCGGAGAAAGATGGACAGATGGCTGAAGATTTGGACGGTTATCAGAATGGTGTTGATTACTCTTTTAGCCTAGTAGATGTCACTGGACCAGTATTAACGGCAATCAATCACGATGAAATCATATCAATTGGTGATGAACTATTAGTGCAACTAGAATGGTTGAGTGACCCATCCGAATTGGTAAATGGTTATGTTATTACATCATTCAATGGTAGTTCGGTAGCAAATCAAACAATTTCTCCAATCAATACAGGAATGTCTTCAGTTCTATTACAAACAACAGGTTGGGAGATTGGATTTTATCAACTTACAGCTTTTCTCTTTGATGAATATGGAAATCCAAGTCAATCTGCCTTCAACCCATCAATGTTTGAAATTATTCCGTTGACACCTCTTGTTTCGGGCGATATTAATGGATGGGAATTCGATTCAAATAATTTGAATTTAACAATATCAGGACAACATCAATTCCGTTTCACACAAGGGCTGGTCACGATTATGAGTGCAGGCACTACCCTACTTGACAACCACTCAGTTCAAGATGGAGCTTGGTCATTGGAGGTATCATTATCCTCAATATTACAAGAGATGATCGAAGTACAAGTTAGGGTCTGTGATGCAACTGATAATAACCAATGTGAACAATATTCTAATACGATAAATGCATCTTCAGCAATCGAATTCATTGTGGATATTCAGTGTACTGAAGCGGCACAACCGTTCCAAATGAATACAACTGAGATTCTGGTCAACTGTATTATAAATAATCCAAATGGAACTTATCCAATGCAGGTTATTCTAACGGCATTGCAAGCGACATCATTGATTCAAGACAGTACATCAGAGGGAGAACTTCCAGCCCAAGGGCAACTTGAACTATCTCTTCTAATAAATACAGGATTTGAAGAAGGAACCTGGAGTCAACCTTGGGTTCTCTCTATTACCGATCGTATTGGGGAAGTTTCGGTTTTGAACCAATCTTCAACATCGTTCACAGTTATTGCAGAACAACTGGATGAGAATAAGACCCAAAAAACTACTGAAGGCGAGGCAGAATCTTCAACGATTATGACTGGAATAGTAGTAGCCATAATCGCAGTAATCGCTATCATCGGTACAATCGGATTCTTGAAACTAAGGAAAGCAGAGGAAGTTCAAGATGATACAAAAAACTTCACTTCAGAATTTGACCAAGTACATCAACCAGTAGAGCAAGAAATTGTTGAACAACAACCTGCTCAACCATTCACCCCTGCGATTGACGCTATTCCAACATCAACTGATGAATCCGGATATGAATGGTTCACTGAGGAAAACGGAACCAATTGGTATCGTCTACAAGCAAGCGGTAGTGAATGGTATTTACATCAACCTTGATCGTTTCTAATCAGTGTTGCTTCAATTCAAGTTGACCACTTGAGGCCGAACCTTTTTGCAAATTGTAAATAAGTTGCCTAGCGGTGGCGTTACTGCGAGCAAAGTTTTATTGAAAGCGATAAGAAAAAAGGAGTGATATATTTGAATGCAGATTATGATATTGTTATCGATGGTTCAAATTTGATTAATCATTCTGAAAAAGGTGTAACTAAACTAATACCAAGCCGTTTAATCAAAGCGATTCGTAAAGTGGAATTACTCGGATATACTCCCCTAACTTGCATTGATAGGTCAACATATAGTCAAGCAAAAAAGAAAAAGAAACCCCTTGAAGGTAGTATCGAAGATTTTGCAAAGTTAATCGATGAAGAGGGTATGCGATTTATGAATCGTGACGATGAAATGATCGACCATGCATTGCAGCGTGGAGCATTAATATTAACCAATGACAGATTTAGAAAATGGAAAGATGGAACTGAAAAAACCAAACTAGAAATCGATTGGGATCTGGTTGATGAAAACTTAGTTCAGTGGTGGTTTGAGGATGAATTCTTCATGCCAGAATTATTAAAAAAATCCTCACAGTCATCAAAGAGAATAGGAAAAGCACCCATTAATAGTGCGAGAAGGTTGGCGAATAGTAATTCAAATAAAAACATACGAAAGAAAAAACGAAGTATGTTTATCAAGGTACTAGATTTAATATTTGATAATAATAAAAAAGCCCAAAAACCACAACAAAAGGCTAAAAAGCAGCAAAATAAAACTAAATCAAAACCTCAAGCCCCTAAAAAATCCCAGGCTAAACCGCAACAAAAGAAGGCTAAGCCTCAAGATCAAAAGACTGCAAGCAAAGAAAAGAAACCAAATCCGAAGCAGAGCAAAAAGTCAAAACAAGTGAAGAATACTTCATCAGATATAGCTAATTTCAAATCTAAAATATTGGAAATACTTCCGGAGAGAAAAATTTCAATAGCCGGTCTTGCTACAATTATTAACAAACAGATGGTAGCTGCGGGTATTGAAAAGAATCCAACTACAGAGTTTCTCAAACAATACAAACTTCCGAAAGGATTGAAAAAAGCCATCGTTACTCACATGAGTGATGAAGTTATTGTTACTGGAACGGGGCCAAAATTCTTAATTGAAAAGAAAAGTAAAGCCGATGAAAAGGCTTGATGCCATCTAATAATCCTCAATTGGATAAGTCCTTGATCTTCTCGATGAGGTCCATTTGACGAAGTCGCCATACGCCAATAGGCGTCATAGCCACAGCAATAGCAAGAACACCACCCATCAATTGGTAGGCAACACTTGGGACAATGGTGACTGGAACGAAGAACTGCCAAGATGAGAACGAGGCCGCTAATCCAACTGCTCCACCGTATGCAAACAAAACTCCGACTAAACCGCCGATAATACCGATGAGTAGACTCTCAAACAGAAGCATCAGACCAAGACTACGGGTCGAGGCACCAAGCACTCGTAAAGTCGCCAATTCGAAATCACGTTCTGCAACATTCATGACCATTGTATTGAACATCACAACAATGGTAAACAAGAGTCCAAGATACATCATAGTCTGGAAAATTTGGGTCTGTTGCTCAAGTATACTGTTAATACCATCAAGCAAGGTTTGGCGTTGGACGACACCTGTTGAAACTTCACCTAAATCTGAGTCAACTTCAATGCCTTCTGGGAGTTCTAGGTAAACTGAAGTTGCGTTGACACCAAGAATTTCACTCAAATCACCGCGGACAAAATACATCGTTCGGACCAGTTCTGCTGTTGCAGTTCCAACGATTTCAACATCGTGTGGTGCGCCATTGATGTGCACTGTTTGTTGTTCTCCGACATTCCATCCAAGGAATCGCATGCCTCCCTCTTCCATCACAACTTGAGTGACAGCCATGTTGCTGGAGGGGGCATTTCCATCCAGAAGAGATATGGCACGCATTCCACTTTGGAATGAGTCAAGGCCTACAACGGTAAACGTTCGTTCAATGTCATCGGCATCGGTAACTGAACCAAGTGGCATTTCAATGATCATTTCGTGATTGGCAGAATTGTTCTCTGCCCAATCGATAACAGGTTGTTCTCCATCTGGCATGATGTAGACTTGTACATCCCATGTTTGGTCGTTTTCAAGGCCACCAACCATCGTTTCTTGCAATCCTGCTGACATCATTTGAATCGAACCAAACAGCATCAGAGATATACCAACAGCAACAAAAGTCATCGTAAGTCGAATGGGTTTGCGAACGCTTGAACGAATCGAAAGACCTAGCGTTGTTGGCATCCATGAGGTGATTTTTCGGAGTATATTTGAACCAACGCGCATTTCATTTTGCCCACTCAACACCTCAAGTGGTTCAAGGCGACTGGCTTTCCATGCAGGGAATGCGCCAGAAAGGAACACGACAAACATAGTTGAGCCAATGACGGTAAGGTAGACTGAAGATGGCACGGTGCGCACAATGATTGGCATGCCGACGAGGTCTTGATAGAAATCCAGCATTCCGTTCATACCCCAAGGCCCTGCTAAAGCACCGAGTGTACAACCAATTCCTCCAATGACCAGAGGTGCAACAAGATAGCCGGCCATGAGCGATGAGCGCTCGACTCCAAGCGTTCGTAAGACTGCGATTTCCTTGGATTGACTTTGTACCAAACGTTGTAAACTCAATACAATGGTGATAGAGGCGATTGAAGCGATCATCACAGTAAAGGGTACGGTTGTTCGCTTGGTTCCTTCCAAATCTTGTCGCATAACTTCGACAGGTTCATTCTGTCCTCGGTCTCGTACGCGTGCATCCAATTCTGTAGATTCAAGAGAAATATCAACCAGTTGTTTGACTGCATCGATTTCTTCGCCTTCATACTCTTGGGTATCGGGTAAATCGTATGATGGCGTGCCTTCAACATCCAAAACAATCGTGTTACTTGTGCCAACAACATCACCAGTGAGTCGGGCCATTCCAGAATCAGAAAGGTAGCCTACAACATATTGACCAGGTTCTGGCGGGAACAGTGTGCCTTCAGGAGCCATAATCACATGTAGAGGGTGGTAACCAGTTCCAACAACAGTGAAAGAAGCACTCGTATTTCCGGCACTGATATTCACCGTATCTCCGAGCTCGATTTCAAGAGATTCAGTGACGTGGGCATCGATAACAATTTCATCTGCAGCAATCGCAGTTCGACCTTCTGAATGTCCTTCAGGCATCCATACGCGATCAGTATTTGCATCTGCAGGAATACCGTGCCAGAAAGAATTGATGATGTGCTCTCCGGTGTCATTGGTGTGGAACATCGCACCTTGGGTAACGGTGCGTCCTTCGCATGAATCAAGAGATAATGATGTGACGGTGTTTGATGCCCATGTCGATGCCAATGAATCGCAGAAAGCATCAACTTGGCTTGGACTCCAAGTTGCACTGCGGTTATCAATCCAAATATCTGCAAGATTGGCACTGCCATCCTCATCAGCTTGCATGGTATCGTACATGCCACCAAGATTATGCGCATAGCCTCCAAAGGTAATGCCAGCAAAGACGCCAACAAACACCATCAAAACAACAGCAACAAGCCGGAGTTTTGTACGCCAAAGGCTTCGTGCCAAGCGCTTATTGAGTAATCTAGACATAAAAACACCTCCAATCAAGCTTCTTCTGAACTGTCAATCTTTTCATCGGAGATGATTTTTCCACTGTCTATTCGAATGACGCGAGTTGCATACTTGACCAATCCTTCATCGTGAGTAACAAAGACTGCGGTAATGTTCTCTTGCTTGCAAGCGTGAACCAAAGCCTCCATGACTTTGTTTGAAGTTTCAGTATCCAGATTCCCAGTTAGTTCATCTCCCAGCAGAAGAGTTGGGCGCTTAGCGATGCTTCGAGCAATAGCGACGCGTTGTTGTTGCCCACCACTGATTTCACCAGGGAAACGGTTTACTTCCGCTTCAAGGCCAACCAACTTGAGTAATTCTTTGGCTCTGCCAGTGTCTTTCTTTCCAGCCAGTTCTTGGATTAGCAGGATATTTTCGAGGACCGAGAGATCTTGAAGAAGATTGAAAAATTGAAATACATATCCGATGTTTTCGCGGCGGAAAGAGGTCATCTTTTCAGAGTGATTTCTAGGAACTTCAACGTCTTGGAAAATGTAACTTCCATCGGTTGGGCTGTCCAATGCTGATAAACAATTGAGCAGGGTTGTTTTTCCCGAGCCAGACGGGCCCAAGAGAATCACACGTTCACCTTCTTGAATTTCAAGCGTAACGCCGTCAAGCGCTTTGACCGTACCCGCAGGAGTTTTGTAATACCGCTGTATGTTCTTCATTTCTAGTAGTTTCATCATCTCACCTCACCAATTCAAATGAGAGAAAAATGAATTTTTCACTGAACCTGCACCAGCCATACCCTCACCATGCTGAAGCATTCAGCCCACTCATATCAATTAATTGCCAATGAATGAAATTTATTTGGGATTGAGGAAGAGTACAATCTGCACGATAGTCAAAATTATATTTCCATCCAAAAACATCAAAATCTTGACATTGATGTATTCGTTAGGCCGGTATAGATGCTTTCTCAAGAAGAACTGAATGCGTGGTATCAATCTACGCAATTAGATTTACAATGGCTTGAAAAGTCTTCTCGCCATCAATTTCGTTGGCGTTCAATCAATGAAAGATGGGTTACATCAGGACGACAAATAAGCAATGAATCTTCACTTCGTAAGTTGTTCAAGCAAAACGCTCCGCGTGACCTATACATCGGTACTTCGGCTTGGTTGAATCCGATTGAACTTCCGCGACTCAAAGATATCGATGTACCTTCGCCAATCCTGATAGATCATTTGGTTGTATTTGATATCGATTTCCGTCCCTTCTGTTATAGGCGCTTGGAACGAGCAAGAAAAGTCACACATAACCTGCTTAAATGGCTTGATGATAATGAGAACCTTGACTTGCAATATATCAGTTATAGTGGAGGAAAAGGATTCCATTTAGTTCTCCAAGATAATGACCGTTCGTTGTTCGGAATTCCTGAACCACGTGAGCGTGAACAAAAGGTGCGAGAATCACGCCAATCACTTCTTACTCGGGTATTAGAAGCTGGATTTCCTGTAGACAAAACAGTGACGGGAGACACTCGCCGAATTATTCGCCTACCTGGTTCTCTACATGGTACAACCGGATGGTGTTGTACGCGAATCTCAAGAGAAAAACTTGCTTTACCTCTAAAGAAATGGAAGCAAACAATACCTCGGCATGAACGGGCTACTCCGATGCCATATTGGCCTATTACAATGAAAGAAACCCTTTCAATACTAAAAGAAAAGATTCTAAATCCATTTTCACGTTCTAAAACAATCAAGGCTACTGACAATGGGAAAAAATTGACGGGCGAAGAAACCAAAACTACTGCATTACAGGTTAGCAGCCAAGTTGTCGGTACCAAAGGTAGGAGTGCATTGATGACTTGGTTGCCTACTCATTGGAAAGATTCCCAAACTGTAAATTTCACCAACATTGTTAACCAAAAGGGCTGGTCGCCAGTTCACCATTTCAAAAAAGGAAATCATAACTTATTGATCATTCCACGTGCAATACCAACCGAACAACTTCGTAAACATCTTCCATCTTTAGGATTGCGCCCACTTGCAACTGAGATTGGAATGTTAGGTCATTATTGGACCGATATCACATCACAAACAGAAGGTGAAGAAGAAATAGAAGATGAGATAATCTATAGTGGTGAATGGGTAAACAGTACCAATCTTCAATCAAAAGTGCCCTGGTCTGCAACACATCTTGAGGTCTTAAGTCGACTGGGAGTTGTTATTGATGTTGGTGCTGATGAAGTTGCAGGTCGGCCAGAACCAGCAATGCGAGTTGTTGTTAAAACGTGATTATTATATGCCGACTCACACTACTTCTTACTGCCCAAGAGAGCTTAACGGCTATGACCTTTGATAAATTTTATCAGAATCCAACCGACTGTGGGGCACGGGCAGCCCCGCAGTCACGAGTTGATGAAAATGGGATTTTTAGACTTCATAAAATCTATACTTAATCCCTCTACTACTGCTGGGGGCGGTTCTCATCATCATTCTCCTCGCCAAGAAAGAAGAGGAGGAGTTCTCTGTTCAACACCATTCTGTGGGCAGATGACAGTAATAGACTCACATACCCTTTGCCGTCCATGTTACAAGATTGCAAATCCAGACGGACCTCCACCGTCAAGATCTCGATTGCAAGGTTACAATCGCCTCATTGATATTTCTGGTGTTGCCCCTGGTGGAAGTGAAGCAGAATTGCGAAGTTCCTTGCAAGCATTTGGACTAGATGATTATTGCATTGACCCACTCGTTTCTTCACCAGTATTCCGTTCAATGATGAAATGGTAATCAGAAATTACGAGTAACACGAAATCTGATGCCAACGAAGTGGTCCCCGCTCCCATGAGAGAGGAAACAACAAGAAACGCTCAACCTCTCGATAGAGCGTGGAAAAATTGAAATAAATCAAGATGAGACAATTTGGTCCCCGCTCCCAGACTTGAACTGGGGACACCCTGATGTCTGCTGAGACGTTTTGTACTAATACAACTACAGTCAGGTGCTCTACCAACTGAGCTAAGCGAGGTAATCCGTCGCACTTGCCTCCACTACTTAACCCCAACCGCATGAGGACAAGGCTATTTCACTATCAGTATTCAAGAGACTTAGCGCCTACTGCTTTAGTCGACGTTGTCTAAGTGCCTCTACTGCAAGAACACTAACCGCAACTTGGAGGTTGTAAGAAGGAACAAATCCATCCATCGGCAAAATTACTATTTCATCAGCCGCATCCTGAACCAATTGGCTAACACCATGTTTTTCAGCACCTACAACCAATAGCACATCGCCGGTCATATCAACGTCCCAAGGCCCTACTTTACCAGTATCTTCGGCCACGATTATTCTGACTTGATTGGATTTTGCCGCTGCTAAAATCTCTTCACTAGTAGAATAGACAACGGGGAGAAAGCGATCTGCTCTCATACTGGCTCTGCGAATAGTTCTTCTCTCTTCATGAGTTTTAGCAACATTGAGAACAACTGCATCAGCTCCAGAAACTTCTGCAGTTCGTATTGTAAAGCCAAGGTTTGTTGAATATTCAACTCCGTCAAAGAACCAAATCGTTCCACCTCTTTGCATAACTTCATCAAGAGTTCCTTCAATATTTCTTCCAATCAAAGCCAAAGCATCTTGTGCACCATCATGTGACATTCTCCACAAGTCATTGGTTGAACCTTCTTGTAAAGGAACTCCATTTTGTTGACAAAGTTCTCTAATTAGAGTAGTATCTTTCTCTCTATCGACCAATACCATGTCCAAGTCTTGTCCTTGTTGTAATGCCGCGAGGACCGCATCTCTTCCGGTCACTTGGCCTGCCATGACCATCCGTTGTGCAAACTGCTCAAGAGCCTGCTCATCGTCAAACTCTTTCGTTATTGATTCTCCATTGCATTGTCATCACAGAAACAGAATACCATGCTGCCAATGCTATCATTACTGAAATTAACCACCAAACTGGCGACCAACTCCAAGGATCGCCAACACCTTCTATTTGCCCAGGTAACGGGAAAAAGGGCCACATAGACCATGCTCCTGTGTGTGATATGATGTCGATAGCGGCATGACTAGCCCATGCAACCAACGTCCAAGTTCGCCAATTTTTGTGTTTGAAATAAATAAAAACCAATAATGGCAAAAGAAGAGAATGGGTAAACCAGTATCCAGCAAGCCACATAGAATCCTCAGCCCCAGCCCAATGTGCAGGGTCATAAATCCAAGGCCAATCACCTGCTGACCATGAAAAAACAATTTGGGCAGGAATCGCTGCAAAATCAGGCGCAGTACCTAAAAAAGCCCCTATCCATCTTCCATGTTTCCGTTGTTGAGACGGCTTTTCCCACAATGCTAATTCGGCGATAATGGCGCCGATGATGGCATGGGTAATCATGTCCATGAGATTCCATAAAAGCCCTAATTAAAATAATCATTGTTACAGACATTGAGGATATTATTTTGACTTGATGAGAAAGGCAGTAATTATTACTATTTATCCATGTGTTTGGTGGGCCAATAATGTGAAATAATGATATTAAGCAAAGTCAATTATCGGTGTACAGGGTGGCCAATCGCGACATAGCACTCTGTTTAGCCGCGTGGACAGACTCATAAAGGGGAGTTAGGTCGGCAGAACGCTGAGAAGCAGAGTGTTCAACATGTCACAAGGATTGTATCATCATATTCGTGCAACTTGGAAGCGTCCAAATGATGCACTTCCTCACATGTATCGTCAGACTCGTATGGCAGAATGGCGCAGAGAGCCAGTAAATTGCCGTATCGAGCGTCCTACTCGTTTAGATGCTGCTCGCAGACTAGGTTACAAAGCAAAGCAAGGTGTTGTTGTAATCAGAACCAGAGTCCGCCGTGGTGGACTTCGTAAGAGTAAGATTAACATGAAGCGTAAGCCATCCAAGATGGGTATGAAGAAGATTACCATGGGTAAGAATATTCAGCGCATGGCAGAAGAGCGTGTTGCACGTCACTTCCCTAATTTAGAAGTTCTAAACTCCTATTGGGTTGGCCAAGATGGAAAGCACAAGTTCTACGAGGTTATCATGATCGATACCGACCACCCATCAATAATCGCTGACAAGCAACTTGGTGTATTCTCCCGAGCAAATGGAAACAAGTCCCATCGTGGACGTGTTTACCGTGGTATGACCTCTGCTGGAAAGCGCGGTCGTGGATTGTTCAACAAGGGTAAGGGTGCAGAAAAGCTACGTCCTTCTCTAAAGGCAAATCTGAACCGTGGAAAGTGATTTACTCACAATTCATTTCAGCTTTGATTTGTTAAGGCTTCATTAATTGTCGTTGTATGACTCATTTTACAATAGGCGGATTTATTGATGGGCTATACTACAGGTCAAAACATGGTGCAAGGTGAAGATGTGATGACGAGACTTTCAGGTCTCGAGGTCTATCTTCCAGATGGGCGCCGTCTCGGCCTTGTTCACGATGCAGTCATCGATGAAAATACAATGCAATGCACCCACTTATTCGTTAGAGAAACCGACCCTCAATTAGTTGAGGGAAGTATTCACCTAGCCGTTCCATGGCGCTGGGTTAGAGGAATAGATCGTATCGTGGTATTACGTTGGTTCCCTGCAACTCCAATACCGCTCAACTGAGGTGAATTATTTGGCATTCGATATTCACGTTCTTGGTACTGCTTCGGCCCGCCCTACATCCAAAAGGCAAGTTAGTGGAAGCATCATAAAATGTGATGAGGGTAATGTTGTTATCGATGCAGGTGAAGGTTTCCAAACACGATTCGCCAAGCAGCGCAAGAATCTGAAACTTTTTGAGAAAGGTACAACCTTGAAAACAGTAAAAATTGATGCTGTATGTTTGACTCATGGGCATTTGGACCATACCTGGGGATTATTGCCATGGTTACAGAGCATGAGTTTGGACAATAGGGAGAGTCCATTATTGATATTGGGGCCTACTAGCGAGGAAGTATTCGACTCACTGTTGAACAATCAACAAATTCCTGACCAAGCACCTCCTGCAGAATTGGCCCGCCAGTTCAGATACTGGCAATCATTAGGAGGGAATCATGAAGCCTTATCTTATCCAATCCGTTGGGTACTAGGGGATATTAAAAATAATCGCTGGCTAGAATTTGATTCACAACAAAACAGTGTTCATCAATTACAGGGTATGCCGCAACCTTCAAAATGGAAAAACAACAAACTTTGCCCTTTGCAAACCAACCATTCAGTACCTTCTTGTGCATGGATGGTAGAATCTAAATCAAAAGCAGGTACTTTCAATCGAATGAAGGCGGCAGAAAACCGACTTAATGTTGAGCAAAAAGGGTCATTGGCTAGCGGCCAAGATATTGAATTGAATGATGGTACAAAATTACACGCTAGCGACTTTAGGGGTGAGCCTAAAAATGGCTTGCGCGTAATAATCTCTGGAGATACTGCAGAACTCGCAGTAGGAATCACAAATTTAGATAATTGCGATCTATTAATTCATGAGGCAACTTTCGTTGAAGATGCAGCAAAATGGGCTGACGATTTCTTGCATAGCACTGCTACTGGCGCCGCAAGAACAGCCGTTCAGTGTGGCGCTAGACACCTAGCGATAACTCATTACTCTTCTAGAACCAAAGATTCAGGAGAACCTTTGAGAGAGGCACAATCAATCCTACAAGATAGCACAATTTCTTGCTCAGCACTTTCAGATGGAGATAGAATAATTGTTGAAAATGATGGCCAAATCACCCATCTATTTTGGAACGGCAATGGCTGGAGTCGTTGATTCAAGCAAGCAAACCATTGAAGTGTGTTAAGGCGAGGGCCAAAACATGCAATCTCGCATCGTTGCTCTGATACTGGTCATCATGATGATTTGGCCTTCTGCGATTGCAGCCGAATCAGGGCGAGCAACTCCTAATTGCTTACAGCAAGATATTTCAAGCATTCCAGGCTCTATTGGAATAGATAGTGGAGTTTGTGTAAAAGTGAATTTAGGACAATTACAATCGGGAGATGTCTATCAATTTGATATAACAATCTTACAATCTATCGACCTATTGCTCTTTGATGAGACTAGTGTCCAAGCATATGACTTAGGCCAATCATATCGCAACGCCTTTGAACAGATTGTAAGCACAGAAAATGCGGAAGGACAATACCAATTCAATTGGCAAGTTCCAGCATCCATTACTGCGAAAACATGGTATGTAGTTCTAGATAACTTGGCTCATGATGGAGATCAAGACATGGGTGATCAGGGTGGAAATCAATCGCAAGTTTCTATCTCGGTAGACAAAATGGACCAATCTTATTGGACACCATTCCACAATTTGATTCAGATGGATAATCAAAGTAGTCAAGTGCTATTATCTGGTGATGATTTAAAATTAGATGCAGGAACATCAATCGTCATTTCCGCCTGGGCTTTGCAAGGACAAGCTGATGTATATTTGCAAACAAAGCAAATGTATGACTTGTATGCAAGTGGTGGCGTAGGTTCACTATATGTTAGTGGTGGAGATTTGCAAAATGTAGTAGATTCCGCTTCTATGACTTGGCTGGTTCCCGCAGAATTAGATGGTCAAGAATTAGTTGTTATCGCAGATAATACTGACACACCAGTGGGTGGTGCCGATGGAAGCGAAGAGGTTAGAATGACGGTTAGAGTTGAGTTAGCACCACCTCTAAATCCAATCATTGATGATGAAGACAATTCTACAGTGGCAATAGGACAATCAATTACATTGAATGCATATTTAACTCCGAATAGGTTACAACAAATCGATACATTGAGTTGGGATTTTTATTCCGCTGATGGTTTAGCAAATAATGATGCTAGTGGCTGGGAAGTTGAAGCTACTTGGCAAACCCCTGGTGTCAAAACAGTAACTCTAACCGCGACTTCACAAACTGGAGAAATCGCTCAAACAAACCACTCGATTACAGTGATTGATGTCGTAGACCCAGTTGCTAGGATTACCGGCAGTGGATTGCCGGTTAGTAATGGATGGAGAGTAAATATTGACGAATCTATTTCTTTCAACTGTGATTCAAGTACTGATGATTACACAGAATTGACCTGTGCATGGACCTACGATGGTTCACCATATGGCCAAAATAATTCAATCCTTCTAAGTTGGAATGACATTGGTAGCCACAGTATTGGGCTAACAGTTTCAGATGGAGCAGGAAATACAAATTCGGTGATGACTAGCGTGATTGTCTTAGATACAACACTTCCAATACTCGATTCATCCAGTCTTGAAGGATTTGCATCTGCAGGAACGGTTGGAGAAAAACTTACTTTCACAGTTTCAGCCACCGATTCCTACGATGATATCACCAATTTACGTTATCACTGGGATTTGCAACCGAGCAGAGATACTGATAACAATGGAAATCCTAGGGATGATGCGGATTTAGTCGGATATAAAACTAGTATTACCTTCAATAAAATTGGCCGCAATGAAGTAGTTCTAACCGTATTTGATGAATCAAACAATTCAGATTCACATGCCTTTGCAGTCAATGTAGCATCGGCGCCAATACAAGAAGGACTCACTCCGATTCTGTTTTTGGTTCTATTTGTTGTAACGATTACATCTGTAGTTGCAATCTTGGGCCATAGAAGGTGGCAATCTCGGATCGCAAGTGAAATATTGTTGGGAAGAGGATTATCCGAAGCAGAAGTGATTGTTCACTTGGCTACTGTGAAACAAACTAGAGCGTTGCCATTATTTGCCAGTGCTACCCAATTAGCAGGGCTAGATGCAGGAGAAGTACAATCAAGTTCTGATATAGAATTAGCACAGAAGGAAGCAGAATTACAGTCAATATATGGTAATGAAAATACTGCAGACCTTGGATATGCAAGTAATAGTGGCTTCTCTCAAGCACCTCAAATGAGTGCAGGAAGTCTTTCCTCAGCAGCAGAAGCATCAGCATTATTGGAAGAAGATGCAGGTTCTGCACCACAACCGATCCAAAATGAAGCACCTAAAGCGTTGGTTGAGAGTGGTGGAATTGCCCTTCCTGAAGGAGTATCTAGTACGCGTCCTGTAGTTATTGAACAACAAATTCCTGCGGTTGTAGAGCAACAAATTACTGCAGCTGCAACAGAATTGAAATGCGTTTGCGAATCTTGTGGAGCAGGATTTGAGATCACACTCCCAGCTGGTGTTCCTAAAGCAGTTGTAGCGTGCCCATCCTGTCAAGTGGACAATTTGATAGGGGCATAACTCAATGCTAACTCAAGGTCTGTGAAGCGGTTTTGCCCACTACTATGAATTACTGAAATGGCCCTATAAGTATGCAAAGAGGCGAATGCTTCTCATAGGTGTTAATCTTCCTTTAGTATATGGATGAGCGGAAGCCTCGCTTGATACGCCAAGGTTTGCCACAAAAGGCAGACCCTAGGCGAATGTCAATTTTCCTCGTCTTGGTAATGATGTCTTCAATCGCAGTACCAGTCAATGCAGATGTTAGCGTAGCAACAGATGACTTTGGAGTTCTTGACGCTCTTGCCCAAACATTGGCCGACAGGGAGCAGAGCGGTGAATCATTAATCGCTGTCCAAGGTGCAGATAATTCATTGGCCTATGTTGATGCTGCAGCGAGACCAATTAATGCTGGTGATGCATTAAGTGAAGCGGATAGTTATCTTGAGGATATCGAAATGCGAGATTCTACGCCGCATGAGCCAGACCATCCTAAGCCGTATCAATTTCTCATTGGAGAAGCCACACATCCAGATGGATGGCCTTACAATCTGTTTGAAACTTTATTTTCAACTGAACAATTTGGATTAGATAATTTATTGGGTATTGGAGTAAATACCTATGCAATTTATGTTAATTATTCTTCAAGGAATGATGGGCCATCGCATGAGGCTTGGGATTCAGGTACATTCACGGGTGAAATTTTCACCGCCAGTGGCGGATTAACGTTATTTGAAAATTATATTGATGTCGATGGAGATGGCGTTGATGACCTTTCTGTTGCATTAACGGTTGAGGGAATTGCCACAATCGGCGAAGGGATCGGGGTTGAATTCAGTGATGATATAATTCCTCTTATCGAGGAGATTTGGATACGGCCTACTTTCAAATGGGCGGTAACCACTCTCAATCAAAATGACCCGTTATGGAATGAACTTGCACATTTAGAAGTCAGCCTAATGAAGGGATTATCCTTTGATATTACCTTAGAAAATTCAGAATCTTATGCAATAGTAATTGATACACGTTTCACTCAGCCCCCTAATGATTTTTCATTAGGAGTCGGAATTCAAAGGATGACATTTGATGTCAATGCAGCTTTCACCACTGCCCTTGCACTGGTAGCAGCGCTAATAAGTGGCCAAGTCAACTCATCCGAACTAACATTGACTGCAGTATCAGCACCTTATGCATTGAGAATTCTTAATCCAAACCACGATTCTTCAAATCTTCAAACCGATTGTGAAGATGATGATTATTTTGACCCAATCAATGACCACATGGCAGAATCTCGTATGCACAAATGTGGATTTAGTGTCGGCATTGGATATGTTCACTTTGGGCAACAAAACCCCGGAGGGTCAGTTCCCGTTTTGGAATTGGCATATATCGATGCAGGTTTCCATCCAGAACAAGGTTCAACATTACTTCCAGGCGAAGTAGATTTAACTTTAAGAAATGACAATCTTGGTAAGAACTCATTTGATACAGTAGAAGTTTATTCTGACACCGGTATAGATCTTTATGTCCATTATTATGAAGATCGGTCCGAGGTTCCAGAAGGAGATTTACCATTTGGAAATATCACCGATTCAAGGGTTTGGATTAGAGGATTGCCGTCAGGTACTCTACATGGCGATGAAATAAATGCGGTTTTCACCATGATTGGAGAAGCACCGGGTTCTGCCAACCTTCCAGGGGATATGCCAACTAGATTGTCATTGATTATCGTAATTAAAAATTTCACAGATGACAAAGATGATAATGTCAATGACCCAACATTACCAGTGAACCCAAGCAGTCCCCCAAATACATTAATCGCCATCGTTGGAACAGAATCAATAGACCGATTAGAATACAAATCAACTTTCATGAGAGGCGGCTATGCTAATGATTCATCATCTCTGCAAGTCGCAATTGATAATGTACCAAAAGCAATAGTTGTACAGGGTAGTTTCTTAGTTCCAAGCAGCGGTCTTGGAAGAATTAATTTCGATAATCCAAATTTAAACACAGTCGCACAAGTATTCGATAACGCGCTACTCTCACTCGTTGAAATCATTTTGGATATTGGCGATGTTGTTAATGGATTGCCATCTTCTATTGTAGGTACTGCAGGTTCAAGCGGTGGTGAGGTCAATGTCAATTGTTATAATCAAATAAAGCAAAGTTTGCCAACATCGGTACGAGAACCGATGGAAATCGGTAGCCTACAATTAGCAATCTCCTCCTCGGATCAACCTTGGCTTCCTGAAATGGATCACATTCTACTTTCTCAAGATATGGAGTTGGATGTTGTAGCCGGTAGGCTAGGTAGCCAACCACCACTAGTACCTGTTGCAATCAGCATCAGAATTGGTGGCATAAGTCATATTAGGCATGCCTTTGACCCGGTAAATGAAATTAGAAATATGGAATTAGATGGTGTTGAAGGTGGACCATTATTGATTGGGCATATCAAACATCATGGCACTGTGTTTGATGATGCAGTTCAACAATCAGCAACCGTTTCAAATCGTCCTAGCAGTTTTTCCGTTGTCCAAACAAGTTCTGAATTATCATATTCGGCAAGCACCCCTATCGGCACTATCACCTATGGCGGCACATCCGGAGAGCAACGAAATGCAATACGTCTTGCTGGACTTCCAGCTTCATTTTCTATATTACTAGGGGATACAATCGGTTATGTTGCTAGCGAACCGATGGATTCAATCCAAATTCAAATGACAAATGCATCTCAACCATTGACCATGGATGGAGATCATTTCAGATATTGGGTTGATGAAAACAATGGTGAAGCAAGTCTTAGTACTCAGATTTCTAATGTTACTAGTTTGCAAAGATTGTCACCTCTTGTACCATCTGCTAGCGGTCCCGAAGGTAATTCTCGAATACAATTATTGCGTTCCAGCTCATCACCATTTAACGTACTGATGGAGGATGTTTCAATTTACGATGATCCATTTTTGGGACTTAATGGTAAGGCAAGGCTCGACCCATTACCTGCAAATATCACTATGGCATATCCAAGTTCAGTCGATTCAACAAATTTACAACTCCCTGACTTTGGAGATGGTGAAGGAATTGAAGCAGTATCATTCTTTTTGGGCGATCTTGTCGACTTTGGAACAGTTGTAAATGATTTCATTCATTCCATGACAATGGATTTAGCAGGAACATCAGGAAACAATGAAGATATGGCAATTGGTTTGAATCTAGAAACAGGTGAAGAATTTGATATTACTGCTGATTTCATTAAAGGCGCAAATGTTGACAATGTTCCTACTTGGCAGCATGGCTTATCAATGGAAGTTGAAGAACAAACTCGTATAATCTTTAATCTATCAAGAATGCCAACATTTACTCTTTCTAGTCGTCAAGTTGTCAATTCTGCATTAGAAGATGGCATGATTAGTAGTGATGAGGCAGATGCAGTAGTCAGCGCATTAGAGGCAGCAAATATCACAGATTCCAGAATATTGGTTAATTCACTTTTAGATTCTGTCATCACAGATGAAGAAATTGCTCGTGTGAATTTATCAAAATGGCAACAACAAGGAATCACGATTGAAGATAGACGCGCATGGCATATTCGCTCATGGTTGCCGAATTTACCACCTGGAACTATTCTAATAGAATATGATTTCAGAACACTTGATGGTATTCCAACCTATGAATTAGATATTGAATTAGACCAATGGCAACCTGAACGCCAGCAATTGACTTTTGAAGTAAATGGGTTCGATGGAAAAGATTTGAAATTGGTCTTAGATGGACTTGATAATCAAAAACCCAACAATGTGGTCGCTAATGCGGTATTCTCTACACAAGACAATCTAACTGTACCGCGTGTTACAGTTGACATGCACTATGATATTGGAGCAAGATTAAATTCAGCACATGCAATCTTTATTGATAAACATGTTATGAACCGGATTGAAGCACTTATCATCGGTGTTCCTCAATCAACTGATTTCTCAGCAACGATTGGTGATGTATTATTAGTCGATATCGAAGTGCCAATAGAATACCGCATAGAAGACCATTCAGCAGATGCAATCATGTTGCAATCAATGAGGTACATTGACGGCTTTTGGTGGCCTGCCACAGTTTTCATGAGAGATTTACCTGGAGTTATGCAGTTGAAAGCGCAACCTCAACTTGTGTTTGACATTCGCGAAATGAGTTCTTTCCAAGGAATGATGAGTTTAGATTATACTTCGAATACAGATGATATGGACTTGTATCTGGAAGCAAATGGAAGAGCGATTGATTCCAAAGGGGATGTTTTGATGTTGGCCGAGGATTTACCGAGACGTTTTGAACTTGTACCAACTGAAGATTGGGGTATGAAGGTTGATTCATCTGGTGTTGGAGTCAAGCGAGTATATATCCGTCAAAGCAATATTCCAAGTGCACCAGGAGTTACAATTGACAGAATTGAAATCGTTGGACAGGATTTGAAATCTGCAACAATTCATATTTATGAGGGACCGTTCAAGTATCCGATAATTGTCTTGGATGATATTACCAATGGCAGAATAATAGTAAGTGCAGAGGCTACAATAGAACCAGGATTTTACTATCCAGCATTAGATGGCGTTGTTCTAGATGGTAGGGCAGTTCTTCTTGATGCACAATTCACTGGGGTAATACCAACAGCGTCTTCTTTAGGTGTCAATGGAATTGTTACTGACCTTTCATTGGTTGGAACCTTGACGGGTGGTGCTGTTGAAACAAGGCACATCATGGTCGTTGAACCATTGACTTCAATGCTTGCTTCAGGGTTAATGCTACTAGGGTGATTACATGACAGGTAGATCGCAATCAAAGGACATCGCAGTAGGCCAAGACGGCGAACTGTTAGTTCATGAGGATGATATCACAGAGACCGGTGGGTTGATGGCTAGAGGTTTGGATAAACAAGCTGAATTAGGAGCATTTGACAGCGATAATGAAGAGGATAGAGAGGACTGGGAATACGCTCAAGAAGCGGCAAAGAGTCTTCGTGACAAAGTGATTGAAGTCGACCCATATCAAGTAGTGCTGGCAGGTTTTGTAATTCTCTTGATGATAGGAGTTGTCCTCAGTGGATGGTACTGGGTACTGCCACGAGATTCAGTAGTTCTTGAAACACATTACAAACAACGTGGTGGGCATTTGATGATGTCCGAATTAACCAATGATGGTAGCAGGGATATCACCGGTGTTGTAATTCATGTAGAATTCCAAGATGTTGATGGTTTAGTTCTAGATCAAATGAGAATTGAACTGGATAAAGTTTCAGCCCATTCTTCCATAGCAGGGGATGATTTGGAAATGCTAGTTTCCGGTTATACGATTTGGGATAATTACATAGTTCATACGCATATAGAATGGACCGATTACAATGGCGATGACAACCGTCAAGATTGGTATCATAATGTTGGTCATTGGTCAAGTGAAATATTCATTGATGAAGGCGATAAAAGCACTTGGCCCTTCTCTTGATTATGTTTTGTTTTGACATACTATGCAATCATTGCACCCGAAGCGATAAAGCGGGGCGGTTCAGCCCTTAACTTGTGCAAACTAGCAGTTCTCTTAGGATGGCGCTGTGCTTAGTTGTAATATTCGTATTGCAAAGTCTAAGCCCAATGCTTCACCCTACGGGTGAACAAACGGATGTATCTCAACTGGATTCAAGCCAAACCGAATGGGTTAGATTTGATTTGGTAGATGGTGTATATTCAGATGCAGTTGGTGAATATGACTATACAAATTCTCTCGAAGATAGGCCAAATATAGCATCATCACGGATTGGTGATTTTGACCAATACGGATTCACAGCATCAAGACCATTGCCAATGGAATTGATGCAAACTCGCCCAGATCTCTCACTTTTGATAGTAGATGATTCGATACGAATGGAACAAGCAAGGCAACAATTGAATGATATTCAAGGATTAACGATTAGAGAATTCATTGCACCTTCAGGATTAATCATTCAAGGCACTTCAAATTCAATTCAGCAAGCAAGTGCTGTACAAGGCGTTGTTGCAACTCATCAAGTTCCATTAGCACTCTTAATCGATGATGCAATATTGGATGTCTTGATGCTAACCGATGGAATTGATGCCCTCCAAGGACAAGCGGTGAGGCTCGAAGGCTGGAGAGATGAATTAGGTCCGGTTGATTCTGTAGAATTAATAGATGAGCAAGGATTTACTATTTTCCAGTCTCTTGAAGAAGTTTCCAAAGTAGGCTTGTCTGAAATAATAAAATGGGATGAAGGGCGTTATGAAGGGCAGTTGAACAGTGAACACATTGCAGAATTAATCATTCAACCGAGTGTTCGTTCATTCCGTTTTAATCCGCAATTTACTATTGATAACGATAACGCTCGTAGTAATATGAAAACTACTGTGATGAAATCATACTTTACTACTGATTTAGATGGATCAGGGCAAATGGTTGCAGTTGCTGATTCAGGATTGGACGAAGATCATGGCGATTTTGGTACGAGAGTGGTTAGTAGTAATGATGTGATTGGAGATGGTTCTACCGCAGACAAACATTCAGGTCATGGGACTCACGTTGCATGCACGGTATTGGGCGATGGTAGCAAAGGTGGATATGCAGGAGTAGCACCTTCTGCAGAATTATATTTCCAGGCGATGGAGAACGACAATAGTGGTAATTTCCAATCACCTTCTCTCAATTATTTGATGAATTCAGCATATAGTGCAGGTG
>JAOMOG010000040.1 GCA_028353405.1 Candidatus Poseidoniaceae archaeon
TTCTAGAATTATCCTATGATGAAAATGGACTTCTTTTGAAAACTTCAAGAGAAGTTGACCCAGGGGTTATGTACGAAGCTTTCCGTTCAAATAATCATATTGAAGTAATTGAAAGATATATCACTAATACTCAAATATTTACCAAGAGATTTAGAGAAGTTGCCGGGCGTTCTATGATTATACCTCGCCGAATTGGTTCTGAAGAAGTGAGTCCACAGCAATTCCAACAGAAGGCTGAGGCACTGTTAAAGAAGCATAGGACAATGGATGATAGTTTGTTGATGCGAGAGGCAAAGAATGAAATTATGTTTGGAGATATTGATCTCAAAAGCCTAACCGAATTCTTGGAACTATGTGTGACAGGTGATGCAAGAATCGTTCACAACAAAGTTACAGTTCCTTCGCGGTTGGGAATGTCTCTGTACATGTCCGCATTTGAGGACTTGATGGCAATGAAAACCCGTGCATTCTTGGTTAAAGATATCGACCCTGAAATTTTACGCCGCTTACTAGGTACTCGTTCTCTTGCAACTGAACTAACCAGTGAACAACTGAGCAGGTACTATTTGGATAAAGCACCTGTTCCTACCAATGCAACAGAATTATTCAATCTAATGAGCCATGGTGGTGGTTTGGACAAGGAATTCAAAAACCCTCTTTACAAAGAAAAATTACAAGATATTGCTTTTGACGATATTCGTAAATGGGTTGAGGAATTAGTTAAATCCGAACAGATTACAAAAATTGACGGAACTGGCTGTGATATTGACGGTAAGTGGTTCAGCCCATATATGGCTGAAATTCATGGAACTCTCGGTTGCTTGTCTACAAATGGTGGAAAGGATGCAGATGATTTACGAGAGATCCACACACGAGGAATTACCTACAAATACGCGACTAAATTTGATGGACGTAAACCAATTGAATGGGAAGAAAGGGAATTGAGTGACCCTCATGAAGCACTTCGGGTCAAAATAATTGAAATGTTAGGTTCTGAAGGTCCACAAACCGGAGATGAGATGGATGAACGATTACCATTCCCTAGAGAAATGGTTGACAGAATAATCCATGAACTGGAATCCCGGAGTGTTATCTCTGTTGGATTCTATCGCCAAACAGATGATGCAGAATATATTCTCAAAGTTGATGAGCACAGGCTAACTGGTGGTTCTGAAGAGGTTGTGGAGTACCGGTGGGTACAAAATATGGTTTTAGAAAAGTCCTTCAAACAGTATGACAATTGTTTTGATGCTTTTAATTCTCACGTATTATTCCAAAAACAGCAGGAACTATTGTACCGAGTTAAGGATTTTAACTTTAAGGATTGGACTGATGTTCAACTTGATTCAGATGTGATAATGGGTCGATTACTGCATAATCGTATTGGATACACTACTAAGAAATCAATTCCAATGTTACTCGGTTTGAAGCCTGAACCATGGATTGGTCCAATGGAAGATGAAATATTAAGCAAAGTTTCAGCTGATGAGAATATCACTAGAATTGAATTGTTAGAAAATTATCCAAAGGGCGATGATTTCAAATCTTTACATAGAGATTTGAAAAATGCAATTTCTAATCTTGAACGCCAAATGATGGTGGTAAAACAATTTGAAGATGTAATAGGAAGACGCAGAAGACTTTCACTATTCCACCGAGTACATGATGTATACGAGACAATGGATTTCGAGGATTCGTTAGTTGATGTCATAGGGCGAATGGGGCCTGTTAAAGCAAATACACTAAGATTCTATGTTACTCGCTCATATGAAGATTTGACAATTGCCTTGATGAATTTAGAAAAGTCAGGACGTATTTCTAAGGTTATGGCATTGGTTCCAGACCCTGAGGCATTTTATTGCATGCCGAATGAAGTTCAATTGCTGAAACGCCCTAGAAGAGAAGACAGAACTATGAGAATTTTGACCCAGTCTGACCCTTATGTTTCTAGATTCATTTGGGAGGTTAGAAGTGTACTTGATCGTGGTTGGTATCTGCCAGTCTTCAAGGGAGTTGACCCTGTGGGTAAGGTATTGATGTTCAAGGTTAATGATTACCTTGAAATCAAGGACTTACATGTTCCAACAGCATACTTAGACGAGTTCTGTGAAGCGTTTAGAATATTGCTTGAAAATCATTCAGACCAGTTGGTTGATGTTGCTGTATTATCTAATTTCAATAGTGAACCTGTTTCATCCATTGACGATAATACTCGAGAATCGCTAGAATCTATCGGGTTCAAAGTAGCTGGTGAAAGAATGATCCGCGGTGGAATCGTTGATCCGCAACCTAGAGAAATTGCCGAAAAAGTACTATTCCATCAGCACAACTTACACCAGGATTCAAGATTAGAGAACGAAATTGATGCACTGAGAAATGTTCCTGAGGTTAGAGATGATTTCGCATTAAGAGGTCGGGCTTCGGTATACCGGGTTGACCTCAAGAGCATGGCTAGCGCACACCGCTTGCATCAAGGAATCAATATGCGAGGCCATCAAGTTTGGGCAACATACGAACACTTCAGAGACTTGTTGACGATTAGAGGATTACCTCCTGATGAAGAATTATGGGATATTGTTGAATTCTTCTCGGTTAATTCAGACCCTAAAATCTTCAAAGAGCGACATGCATTAACACAATCACAATTTAGGAAATTACTACAACCATTAGTCAAGTCAGGTCATATCGTTCAGGACTTTAGAGGTGGATATAGAACTGTTACTCAAAGAGATGATGTCGATCGTGTTGAACTGCGTAGAGAATATTTGCGTAAACTTGTCGCTGAATACCCGGTAATCACCCTGAAACAGTTACTACGTTTAGCAGGGACTCCATTCAAGCCGGAAGAACTGAAAGCGGTTTTGAATTCCTTTGAAGAGGATGGAACTCTAATCAAAGGATTCCTAATTGAAGACTTACATGAAGTATGCTGGGGTCGCAAAGAACTTCTTGAAAAGTCGAGCAAAATCCCTCCAATACGCGATTTCGTTTTACCTCCTAGTGACCCAATCGCACCATACTTCTCAGGTATATTGAAGGAAAAGTTTGGATTTGGTTCCGCATACTTAGTATTCAAGAATGCTGAACCAGTTGCTGCATTCAAGGCAAATACAAGAAATAAAATTATTGAAGTCAAAGATTATGAAGGTTCTGAGAAAGGCTGGAGAATTGTCAAGGAATTTGCATGGGAGCAGCAAATGCCATTGAAGACTGAACTTCGTATTGGCGGAAAACGCCTACAATGAAATATCTTCAATCGAATAAGTCATCCAGCACTTCCGAGATTTCATTCATATTCTGCGGTACTTGCTGCGAATCGGTTCCTAATAATTCACTTGAGGCTTCAGATGCTGCATTGTTTTGGGCAGCAGATGTTTGTGGCTCAAAACTTGTAGGTTGTTCTCCAAACGGCGTTATGACCACCGGATCTATCGGTTGTGAAAATGGATCTGCTGAATCAACTCCATCAAGTCGAGGAATGTCTTTGTCCATAGAATCATTCAATCCGAGCATTTCATCTTGCATTGCACTATGACGATTATCATCCCAGTGTTGATTTGTTCCAGATACTAATCCATCACCACCCATGCCACCCTTTAGGAAGAATAGCAATAATCCAGCAAGAACCAGTAAAACTGCCCCACCAGTCGCATATAGCAAGTCATTAGCGACACTCGGTGCGAAATCTGCATTATCACCAACGCCATCTCCATCGCTATCTATTGACTCCTTAGGGTCGTCAGGGAATGCATCTTTTTCATCTACAACTCCGTCTCCATCACTATCAAATGCGCTGAATGTTGTTTCACACAATAAGGATGCAATTTCAAGTTCTTCAAAGTTAATGAATCCATCATCATTGACATCCATAGTTAGGAAATTATTCTGATTTACCCATACCAATGAACTGAAATCTTCCATTGAAACCTCTCTTCCATCATTTAATTGCTCGAAATTACTGAACAATTCATTATCACAGCTACAAATTTCTTGTAAAACTTCTGCAAATTCAATTTCACCATCTAAATTAAGATCTGCATCATCAAAATCAGTTTCTCCTGAATCTCCGTCTAGAACTTCAAATTCTCTTAGAGAAATGACTCCGTCGCTATTTGTGTCGACTTCTCTAAAGATGATATCTGCAGACTCTTTACATGATTCTACTTCGATTGGTTCATCGGTCGGTGGGTCAATTGGAGGTAATTCAGATTCCACCCAAGTTGCAAAAATAGATACATCACTAATATCTGAGGTTGCAAATAAAGTGATATCAAATCGTCCATTTGAAGGATTCCAAATCA
>JAOMOG010000041.1 GCA_028353405.1 Candidatus Poseidoniaceae archaeon
AACTGCGACTTGTTCTGGTACGCACCAGCCATGAATCCATCTAATGGCAATACGCATATGGTTGAGCGTATTGGAATTTGTAATTCCACCTAGAGTAGACATCAATCCAAACGCCTTCCCACCAACATGATCTTTGTAGACCCAATCGAGAGTATTTTTCATGACACCAGACATAGTTCCATGATATTCAGGTGATGTCAAAATATATCCATCACATTCAATGGCAAGTGCTTGAAATTCTTTGACATTACTATCTTCCCAACTTCCTTCTGCACCAACTAATGGTAGAGGCTTTTCAACCAAATCCCAGACATGAACTTCAGCACCTAATGACTTACACTCTTCGAGTGCTACACTGAGGAGTAGTCCATTTTTTGAAGTAAGTCCATATGAACCAGAGAGTCCAAGAATCTTGACAGGTGTTGCGCTCATGATACTGGCACAAGCGCTTGGTGTATCAATATTACAGTATGATTTTTGATGATTAATTAGAACTAAAGCAAGAGAATATTAGGTTTGTTATTATTGTAAAACAAAAAAATGTTCAAAGGCAACAGCCTCGCAGCACATCGTTTTTTTCGCAATTAGATGCTCGTGCCGGGGTGTGTAAAGTTTTCAAATAGGCTATTTTTGAGTAATCTGAGCAACCTTCATATGGCATCAGAAATAAGTTCTGAACCATGCTGAGACATTCTAACGAAAATCAAATTGACAGTAATACCTATGTTGCATTTAATTGCCAACCTTCTAACGAAGTTAGAGGAAATAATAGAGTCGCAAGTAAACCCACTTGTAAAAAATGGTCTTTCAAATCAACGAAAGAAAATATGTTCATTAGAACCAAACAACAACCTAAACCACAAGGAAAGTGTTTCTATTGTGGTAATAGACCTAGACTCTCCATAGAGAGCATAATAGTGTTTGAAACAAGAGAAGAAGCAGTAAATCACTGTAACTACATGAACAACGCATTAGAGGTGAATAATAGATGATAGAAAGCAGACTTAGATGTAAATGCAGAACAAGCCCATTTGAACCGGAATCATACAAAGACTTCCTAAAGAAAACTAATGAATTAAAGGAGAAGAAATTGAAAGAACATATTGAAGCAGGTGGACAAGAATACAATTTTATTTACAACATTAGAACCGATAAAACAGAATGGGAGAAAATTGAGAGAAACAAGAAGAATAACATTTGGAGGATTAATAGGTCAAAAGAAGAAATTGATTTTCTTATTCTCAAGCGTTGCCGAATGTCACCAAGAAAAACTCCTAATGCAATTCTTTGTAATAGCAAAACAGCAAAATTACAATTAATCAGTTTATGGCTTGAGGAGATGAAAGAATGAGAAAAGAATGGAACAAGAAAAAGTTTGCAATATACCTTAGAAGGTCAAAAGGTGAAAGCGGTTCAACATTGAATCAATTAGAGGATTTATTGCCAACAATTGAATTGCTTGAAAAGAAAGGATTGTTGAAGAAAATAGACAAAAGAATTGTTGGTAAATCTATTGATAAGAAATACAAGTTCAGTTCAGAAAGGGATTTAAAATTGGAAGGTGATATCTTTAACGAGGGTGAAGGTGCTAGTGGATTTAAAGTCGCTAATAGGCCTGTATTCATGGAATTGCTAGATAGACTCAAGGAGGGTCAATATGATGGCATTATAGCGGCTAAAATGGATAGGTTCGCTCGTAATTATGGGGCGTTCTCAAGATATGCCTATGAATTATTTGGCGATGAACAATTAGACAAGGATAAGAAGATGTTTTGGGGTCTTCAAGAACAAATGGGATTAGGTGTTCCGGGCTTTGAAGGTGAAACAATGAATGCCATGATATCATCATTAATGGATTGGGGCGCACTTGCAAAAAAGCAAGAAATAATAGGTGCTGAAAAGAGAAGAAAAGGAACAAATGTAGACAAGGGATATTTGCTCGGTTCAAAACCTGAATGGCCGGGTAAAGAATACAAAAAGAAGGTGTCAAAGGGAGTTAATTATCGGGCGGCATGGGAGTCTCATAAAGAGGGTTTAACTGATTATCAAGCAGCAATAGCGGCAGGTAAAAGAGTATATGATGCGAGATATCAATCTTGGCGTGGAGATACTAAATGGGCTAAGTTATGGCTCACAAGAATGAAGGCTTATGAGGAATTAGGAATCATTGATAATTGGCTTGATTCAATAGACGCTGTTTATGATTTTATTAATTCATTAGGGGCATATCCTAAAGTTAATTTCAAATCAACAGAAGTCACAAATCTACTGAAATCAACAGCCGGATATTTTGCATATCCAGCCGGAGTTAATTTGGCGAATACTGATGAGTTCATTATATTCCCATATCCTTTAGATATTGGAATTGATAGATTGGCATCAACAAAGAATGCTCTTGATTTAGAAGACTTTGAGGTGCTTCGTGAATTAGTCGGTGATAGAGAATTAAACCTATATCAGACTCAACCTAGAGCGGCAAAAAAGTGAGTCTGAGTTTTTCTCATTTTGCATAACCCATGAGAAGAGATAATTAAAGAGAGTTTTGAATTATTTGTGCTGAATAACTATCAAGAAAATTGAAGTTTCTCATATTCTCATTTGTCGCATGGGGGGGGTCTTTATTTCTCTCTCTCACGAGCCTCTAAAGAGTAATTTTGGATCGCATGAGGTTTGCTTCAAGTCGGGTATAGGTTGGTGATACTCAGTAGGCTTGATAAGGAGTATATTCCCGCTATATCTATGAGGGCATATGTGGATTCTATGTTATTGCTTCTAATCGCTTTTTCAGTATTATTTTTAGTAATAGGCCATGCTTTATTGATTAAGAAATGCAGTAAATTAACCAATGAATTAGAACCCTCAGCCCAAAGCCTATCCGGTGAATTAAAGGATATTACATCTATTTTAGATGACATCGCCGACCTATTCAATGATGCCCTTAGCACAATCAATAATTCACCGATTGCTCAGACAGCATCCTCCCCAATGGAATCAATACTCAGCGGTCTTATATCGTCTGTAATGACGCCAAAGAATCATGGCAACACGCAAGAACCGCAAATCGGGGAGGTTCACGAAATCTACCCGCCGACGCTCCAAACCGAAAACGAATCTAACTAACCTCGCTGTGTCGGGATTGGTTGCTAATTCAATTACACAAGGTATGTTCAATGCGAACCTAATAGACTTCGTAACAGGTCGTAAAGATGGTAAATATGTCGCAGGTGCTGATGGTTCATATAGAATCACAATTCCTGAATTATTGGGCGTTAGTGGAAGTGGTGGATTTGGTGGAACATATTATCAAACTAACTTATCCGAAGTGCTAATGAAAAACTTCAAAGCAAATTGGGTTCAAATTGGAATGGGTGTTATTCTAATTCCTGTTGCGGCAAATGTAATTCAAAAGGTAATTCGCAAACCTGTTATCCTCCCTGCTAATAGAATGCTCAAGAGCATTGGTTTGAAAGACATAAAGGTGTGATTAGATGACAACAGTAGCAACAAGCGCAGTAATCGGCAATCCTCGTATGAGTCGTGTATTTACAGCAACGGCCACCGATGGGCAGTATAACAATGCAATAGATTCTGTAACCTCTACCGCCATAGGATTATCAATGCCAAATCAAACTATTAATTATGTTCAAGCAACCTCAGCAAACTCTAACGGGGTTTGGAGAATCTTGTCCTCTACTACCAATCAAGTCATCCGTCAAGGCTTCATCGCTAAGACAGGATATACTTGCCCTGCTTCAAGTGCAATTGCACCTTTGGCAATCAAACCCGATTACTTATTTCAAGTCTATACATTGGCTGTTGATGCAACCGCTAACCAATCAAATGTTCTTGCATTGATTGATACTAATAGAGGTAGAGAAGCATTCATTGCCACTGATGTTGTGGATGCAACATTAACTCCTTTGGTTTCATTAATTTCTAATCTTGGATTGGGTGATTTACTCTTCGGTTCAACCATGAGTCAAGTTCAGGTTCAAGTAGAGACAGGCGGCTTCCTAACCAACATGACAGTGGTTCTCGGTGATGGCGGAACGGTGATGACACAGACCGGTTCGGTGAGGCTTCCTACCGCAGGTGGAAAGTCAGCATTGACGAAC
>JAOMOG010000042.1 GCA_028353405.1 Candidatus Poseidoniaceae archaeon
GCATGTTAAATGGGAATTGGATTTGGATTCCATGGAATTCATTCTATCAGTTTTTACAGCATATAACAAGCATGCAAATGTCCAATCTAAATGGTCTTGGCCTGAAGACATTGAAGATATTTCAACTTCATTGAAATCAGATGGAGAACTGACTCCAAGTTTGAAAGAGGAGTGGATTAATTTCGCACAATTTATTAGTGAAAATGAATCAATTAGCATTGATGAAAATACATTTACCGTTATTGGCAAACATGGATCTATGTTCAGATTTGATGCCAGTATCGAGCACTCTAGATGGTTACCACCCAACAGCCTTAGTTCACATGCAACTGCACTTGGAAATATCAAAAGGGGTGCCAGGAATAAACATATTTTAGATAATCATATTGCGAACCTAGAAGCATCATCAGCCTCTTGGAAAATAGAAACGTCCAGTGAAGATGAATCGCTTGTCTTCCATGATTTTCCCGCACATATGACTGGCCTTGAACTAAAGCAATATGAGGGTTACAGCACCTGCGTATTTCCCTCTGGTGATTCATTTATTGAATCGTTATCATTACTGTTGAAACTGTTACTTGAGGATGAAGAGATTTGGAATTTGTTGCATCAGCAAGAGATTGATAGAAGGGAATTCAATGAAGAGTTTAACAGAAAATGGCCAAATGGTAGGCCAGAAGATTGGATGTATTTGTGAGGTGATAAAATGAATAAAGATAAAACAGAGCAAAGCAAAACAAATGAATGGTTCATCGAAAATGGATATATCGACCCTATGGAAATAATTGACCATAATGGGAATTTGGATTTACCAGAAGATTTCATCCAAATATTTGTCGCCTACAATCAGCACAATATCGCAGAAGGTAAAGCATGGGATAATTGGCCTGAGTGGGAACTAGTATTGACATCGATGAAGGTTGAATTGTCAATTGAAGACCCTGAAAATGATACGCCTAAAATTGTGGCAGAAAGAGTTCATTGGCTCAGACTAATGCAGTTCATGCACGATAATGATAATATCAAGATTGATGGCTACACCATCACAATAGAAGGCAAACATGGACATCAGTTTACTTTTGATATGAGCATTGAACATGACACATGGGTTTCATCGAGATGCCTGGTTGAACATTATAATAAAATGAATGATAGTGATAAAGCGAGACCACCTTGGAGAAGAAACGTAATTGAGTTTTTCAGCAGATATGTAATCGAACACTCTCTCGGAGAATATTGGGTTTGCCCCGAACATGTACCTGAATACGGTGGCAAACAAACCGTTTACACACATAGCAATCAATTTTGCATTGACAAATCTGAGGATGATACTTTTCCACTTGCTATGTTCTCGTTGATCCAATTATGTATCGATGACACAGAAATATGGAAGATGCAATTTGAACAAGATATCAAAGATATCGAACACCATGAATTAATGGAAAGAGAATGGCCAGGTGGAAGACCTGACCAAGATTGGGAGTACCAATGAGGTGATACGAATGAAAAATAATAACAATAAGAAACATATGAATATAAACGAAATACTTGCATTGATTGCAACATATTTAGAAAAGCAAATTGAATATACTGAATTAAAATTGAAGCACCACAAACAATGGGAAGCTGATGAAGAAGAATGTGAAAATGATGAATGCGAAGATGATGAATGCGAAGGTGAATGCACTGGGGAAGCGATTATTTCCTTCTCAGATGAAGAACAACCTTCGTTTGGTGAATCCTTCAAGGAGGAGTGGTCTTGATGTCTGCTTGGAAACCTAACCCAAGTGCCCCTCTCTGGGATGCAGTTGTGAATAATGAAACACAAGACCAGTTTTTTGCAGATATCAATATTCAGCATGATAGGCAACAAGGGCCATCGTGTGTAGCGACCACATTGGCCATGATTGCAAGAACAACAGGTGCAGAGGTAACAGTTGACGAAATCAAGGAAGTCACTAATTCACAATCTCCTCATACCTGGTCCAATGCATTGAAGCCTTATGGTATGCAATTGGCGTATTGTAATAATGACCTTAGGAGAATTGAGAATTACATTGACGAATTGGTTGAACATGATGATTTATTCTTACTAAGTTTCTATTCAATTGACCCACCGAGCGATCCTGATGAAAGCGGTAAATTATGTACAGCTCACATCGTGACAATGCACAAAGATACCATCTATGATACTGCCAAAAATAGCGGTTCAGGTGGCATTATTGCTGCACAGGATTACGCTAGGTTGGAAAGACAAACCAAGAGAATCTTCAGAGTAGTTCCGCTAGGATATCCGAGGTGTGTATGATGAGTCAAAGTATGGCAAGAAAACTTCCATTGAATGGTTTTGGAAATTGTGTCACTTATGGTGAAGCCAATGATATGGGCATTGGCTTACCGCTTGAAATTGATGAAAATAGACCTTTGGTAATTGCTCATCCTGCGGCTGGAAATTATCATCATGCTAGCATGAGTTTGTTTGAAGATGCTGAACACCCCTTTGTTCACTTACTCATCGACTATGGCCAGTATTGCCCTGATACCTGGTCTTATCATGCAGATGAAGCTCACCATGCTATCTATCAAAGATTGCACGATACTTCTGAAGGTGCGCCAGTATTCAGAAAGACATCAATTTCAGTTCCACACTGGCAAATCCACAATGTCGGCGAAGCCTATGAGTATCTTTCTAAATCAGCACCGATTGATATTTTGTATGTTGATTGGATGACTTGGTTGGAGAAATTCATTGACAATAAAGCGACGGCATTACCCGATATGATGACTCATTATGCTAACAAAATAAGAGATGGTGGCCTAGTAATTCTTGACCACAAGCACAAGTTCATGGGTGAAGATGGCTGCAGATGGTACAATCATCCTGGTGGAACTTTTCCGATTGGAGAACATGCTATGATGGAAGAAGTTTGCACGATTGAATGGATGGGTTGGGACTTCTCTGGGGATGTGCAAACATATTCAGCAACGGTGTTCAAGATTCATCATTCAAGTAAAGGTCCACTTGGGAATACTGATTGGAACGAAGCGATAAAACCGTGGTTTTGGAAATCGATTCCTGAAATGGCATTGAATGAGCAACAAGTGCAAAAACTGATTGAAGCAGACCACAGTGAAACGATTCATCCCCATGCGACTACTTGGGAGAATTGGCACGATACGTGGATGACAGTTCATGAAGTGGGTAGTGCATACTCAACAGTTTATCAGACACCAGTTCCAGCTCAAAAAGCATGGCCAAAAGCATCGTACATGGAATATTTACAATGGTTAGTTGAACATCCTCAATGCCTGCTACCAACTGTTGAAAAGAGGTCATACAAATTACAAGGTGAGAACTTTATTCTGAATCTTATTCATGGAGATTTACTTGAATTAGCACCTACACTTTACACAAAGCATTCTGCCTTAGCAGTTAGGAATAATTTGCAGCAACAGGTTGTCAATAGATGTCCATGGTGGAAGAAACAGACCACTATCTTGCAGAGCAAACAATCATGGGAGACTAATCCGGTAAAGGGATTGAAATGGTCTGGTAAAGATGCGACTAAACATCTAGCCAAGATTCTCATCGAGCAATCTAAAGTTCAAGCGTATTCTGCAACTATTCATAATTTACCATCTTTTGAATGTAGACAAATTGTTACAGTTGCACATGGTAATGCTACGTTGTTAGAAGTAATGAAAGCGGTTGAAGCATATTATGAGGAATTAGGATGGGAGTATCCTAGACCTACAAATACGCTTGAATTGACGATTGTATATCTTGATGAAAATGAATATTCCTCTGAAAAAACAGCCATTGGCCCAAGAAATTGGGTATCGCACTCTGGCAAGTGGAGACACATGTTGTAAGAGGAATGGTGTACAAGGCCCCCCTTTGGTGTATGGTGCACACTGCGTAAGCAGAGGATCTGGTTCGATTCCAGAAAAGGGTCACTTTAGGATTCTTGCTATGAGCTCTGCTTTTGTTCCTGTGGTTGCAAGTTCTTTCTCCTCGGCGATTGCTACGAGTTCAGATTTCTTCAATTTTTTGAGTTCGGCTTCAGTGATGTTTCCATCTTT
>JAOMOG010000043.1 GCA_028353405.1 Candidatus Poseidoniaceae archaeon
GTAATTAGATATGGACTTAATCAAGCAAATTGGAAACGATCTAAATCACAGCAATGGCACTCTATGAGCGATATTCGCTCACAGTGGGATTTGATGTTACGCTCTTGTAAACAGACTATTTTTGAGCGGCTGGAAGACCTTCAGATGAATATTGAATGGTCGCCATTATTTACTGAAAGAAAGATAAGAGAAAATCTAAATGAAAAAATAACTCAACAACAAAAGATTTTGTCAATTCATGAAGTCATCGGAACAAAAAAGGCAATAGATGAGAATCTAAAACTTGATGATCTCGATATTGAATATTTGGTTAAGAATTCAATGAAAAGGATTACTACGCTCTGGAATAATGACTTTATCCAAGCTCTTGTTACTAGATTTCACAAACAATGGATGGTTTTTGAAAGAATAGAACGGATTTCGGCCAATGGAGTAGACCTCTATTGTTGCCCAGACATAGCAGTAAAAATTCAAAACCATTGGCATTTGATTAGAATAGATATGCAAGGTAAGAAGAATTCATCATTTGGAGAATTAGAAGCGATGGCAATGGTTTCATGGATAAGAGGGAAAAAGAATTTCCCAATTTTGGCAGATAAATACACCATTAGGGTAATCGCATGGCGCAATGGTTTTTGGAATCAGCAACGCATATCCTCAAGTAAGCAAAAACTTACGCAATCAAATTATCTAATTGAGTCCGACATCAAACAGATGCAAAAGATGTTATCAACACTAGGAGAGAATAACTCATTTAACCAAATACCCTTGGCTAAAAAGTCATCTACGTGTCGCAAATGTGCATTGAGAGAGTCATGCCCAGGTGGTAGTAACCTAAGTTCTGGAATAATGCAACAAAGTGCATTGGAACTGGCTGAATTCTCTAAAGAATAAATTCAAAAGTTGCTTACTAAATCTGCTAGAACTGAATCAATGTCATTTGCTTTAGTAACTCCACTAGCCAAAAGCACTCCTTCTGCACCTAGTTTAATCGCCATAGCAACATCTTCTCCGTTCTTTACACCAGCACCACATAAAATTCTAACATTCGGATTTACTGACTTCACTGCTGCAACTGTGTCGGAAACAATAGATGGATCTGCAGATGTTACAGATATATCTCCACCAATCAATTCTGGTGGTTCGACTGCGATAAAAGTTGGACCTAATGCTGCAAGAGCTTTTGCTTCTTCGACATCGGCAGCACAGGCACAAATTGGAAAGTTATCTGGAAGAATCTTCATCAACTCTTCAACATGAGATAGTGAGACCTTGTGTTCTGCATGATTGATGATTGTTCCTACTGCACCTCTCTCAATCGCATTTCCCGCTTCAAGCCATCCTGTAAAACTACCATTTCCTGCACAATCAAGGTGCTGTGACCAAACTTCTAAGTCGGGGTTTTCGTTTGTTACAGAATCCAGATCAAATGCTGAAACAACTGCAACCATTCTATAAGATTGTGAAATCTGTTTTGCCATTGCTGCGGCAAGAACATTGGCTTGAGAGCCACTTGCTGAAGCATAAGTCTTGAAATTAACAACAACCAATGGAACGCTCATAGTGTTGCCACAACGCTGTATCACTTGAGGGCTTTCATCAAATACTATGCAAGAGTGGCGATAATCCTATTCTTGTGAAAGCCATTTTCCACCAATTTGGATAGTTTCAGGAGGAATTATGGAATTGTGATCTACGACCACGCCGTTTAGGTTACAATTACTTCCAATCGTCGCATTGCGCCCTATTAGGCATGCTGATAATACTGAATTGTCACCGACTAATGAACCTGATAAGATAGTGCTTTCAATTACTTCACTATTGCCAATGCTAACATTACCTTCTACCATCGAACCAACTACTCTCGCACCTTCTGTAACCTTGGCCATCGGATTAGAAAACCAAGAACCTCCACATATTTCTCCACTGCTAAATCTCTTCTTACGTATGCATTCTTGCACACCTTCTGACCAAGATTCTGGCGTTCCTGCATCGATAAAATATCCATCAAATTCCATACCATTCAACTTACCTTCTGCTGCGAGTAATGGAAATATCTCTCTTTCTATAGAATGCTTTCCATCAGGCATTATCTCAAAGATATCATCTTCCAAAATATAAGAACCTGCATTAATTAAATTACTAAAAACCTCTTCCTTTTTAGGTTTCTCTTTGAACTGTGTTATTCTTGAATTATCATCTAATCCGACTATCCCAAAGCGAGTTGGATCTTCCACTTCCCAAAGTGCTAGTGTGCCGATGCCACCATTTCTTTTATGTAATTCAATCATTGGAGTAACATCCAATGAAGAAACAATGTCGCCATTGAAGCAAGCAAATGTCCCACTAACTATATCTGAGCAATTTGCAAGTGCCCCACCGGTCCCAAGCGGTCCATCTTCGGGAACGATAGTTACATCAAAATCAACATTAGCATCTGCGAAATATTGCCTAATCATGTCAATTTTATAGCCACCTGCAACAATCACTTCATCAACCAAATCACTTGGCACACCTTCAACTACTCTTTCAAGTAGAGTTTTATCGAGCATTGGCAATAATGGTTTAGGAATTTGATTGGTCCAAGGTCGCAATCTTGAGCCTACCCCTCCGGCCAAAACAACTACCTGCATAGCGTTGCCTTCACGCTTTAGCCTATCAATAAACCCCATTCACGCTCTGAATAAATGTCATTGCCGAATCAAAGTCTTCAAAGACGGCCTGCAATTGGCATTGGTTGGAGAGAGTCATGAATATCCACGAGTACCAAGGCAAAGCGATGCTAAGAGAGTTCGGAGTCCCTGTATTAGAAGGACAACATTGCACATCAGTAGAACAAGCGCTAGCTGCATATGATAAACTCAATTCTAAAGTTGTAGCAGTAAAGTCTCAGATTCATGCCGGTGGAAGAGGAAAGGGTACACTATATCATCCTCAAACCCGAGAGGAAGTAATGCAAGGAGGAGTGAAGATTGCATTTTCAAGAGATGAGGTCGAAACATATTCAACAAATATTTTGGGTAATGTTCTAGTCACGATTCAAACTGGAGATGAAGGAAAGGTTGTAAAAAACCTATATGTTGAATCCGGATGTGATATCGCTCATGAATACTACCTAGCATTACTAGTTGACAGAGATAACAAATCAGTACTCATTATGGCTTCGACTGAAGGTGGAATGGATATTGAGCATGTAGCCGAACACACTCCTGAGAAAATTCACAAAGTCATAATAGATGTCAACGCTGGATTATTAGGGTTCCAAAAGAGAGACTTAGGTCTTGCACTCGGATTATCCGGGATGTCCTTGAGATCTTTTGGAAAATCATTGACTGCAATGTACGAAATGTTCGTCAGCCAAGATTGCGCAATGGTAGAGATCAATCCACTGGTTAAATCCAAGAGTGATGAAATAATTGCCCTTGACGCAAAGATTTCATTCGATGAAAATGCTGAATTTAGGCACAAAAACTGGGCTCAATTACGCGATTTATCAGAAGAAGAGGATGTTGAGATACGTGCTAAAGAAACTGGATTATCATATGTCAAACTAGATGGAAATATTGGCTGCTTAGTAAATGGTGCAGGATTGGCAATGGCTACAATGGATGTAATCAAGTTGTATGGTGGAGAACCGGCTAACTTCCTTGATGTTGGTGGTGGCGCTGATGAAGAGCAGGTTAAAACTGCATTCTCAATGATTATGGAAGATCCGAATGTCAAAGGTATTTTGGTCAATATTTTTGGTGGAATTATGCGTTGTGACATTATTGCTCGTGGAGTAATAGCTGCTACAGAAGCATTGTCATTAGAAGTTCCCCTAGTAGTCCGTCTCGCAGGTACAAATGTAGAGCAAGGTAAGGAAATATTAGCTGCGTCTGATTTGAAT
>JAOMOG010000044.1 GCA_028353405.1 Candidatus Poseidoniaceae archaeon
AAGAATGCCATACCAATCATCAAGGATGCCCAATGAGCATTCCAAAATTGGCGAGCACCTGAGTATTCATGATCTTCTAAGTTAGCCCATCCACCATACTTTTCGTGGGTTGAAATCTTGTAAATTGCAAAACAGATAAAGAAAGTAATACCAAACCATGTGATTGCACCCCAAGAACCTTCAAGTTGTGAGTTGGACCAAAGTCCTGCCTCATTCCAACTAGAAACTTGGAATAGGGCCCACATTGAACCCAATAACATTGCACGTGTATTCCAGCGTTCGCTTACCATACCTGCAACCATTAGTGCAACTAATCCTGTCATGAATGAAGCCCAATAACCAACATATCCGCTGTAACCAGCTTCATCAGTAACTCCAAGTTTATCAGCAAGAGATCCATCGTTGAAGTGCCAAAGTGATGCAATGTGAGCTAATGCCCATACAGCAAGAGCAATTTGTAGTGGCAAATTACCCTTATTATATCCTCGATGATTAGAACCAACAAATGAGAACCAGCCATCATCTCCTGCTGTGGTTAATTTTCCACGAGCAAGGGTTGCAACTAAAGTTCCAACAATGATGGCAATAGTAAGGTAAGAAAAGAAAACATATGCACTTGCAGATCTTTCCATGTTTTGGACCAATGTTGCTCCGCCACCTTCTTTCACGTATGTGTATACGTGGTCTGGTGAAAAGGAACTAGTTAATGATTCGACCATCACTAGTCCGAAATGATATCCAATCGCAGTAAATGTCAAAATTGTAGATAGTTCATGTCTTCCTTTGGATTCTAACATCTGTCCGAAAAAGACTAGCAAGAAGAAAATACCAGCATTTACAGCACCAAGTGATGTGTATGAATTTATGATTTCAGCACCAATTATTGCAACAAACATAGAAGCGAGGGATAGATTCATGTTTGGCAGGATTTCATTTTCTCGTAGGATACGAGGTAGGGTTGCAACTATGCTGGCAATAATAACTGCAGCCATAGGTGCAAGGTTGTTCATATTTAGATCAAAATCAATTCCTGTAATCTTGATGGCAGCGATTGCAAGCAGCATAGCAAGTGGCCCAATTAGCCACGCTAGGAATGGTGCTTGCGAAGTACCTGTTTTTTGTTCCATTTTGTTTCCCTCAATAGTTTTTGCTTACAGTCTAAAGACTGAAGCGAGTTCGCCACTTGAGAGCCCTTCTTAACAGTGACGGGGTACTCACATTACCGACATGCTAATCAGTGACCCTTTTAGACACATTTTACGGCTTCTTATTTTTGCAGTGGAAACCATCGCCGAAGGCATCTATATTGCCCCGGGAAAATTGCATCAAAATCAATTTACTGCGCCATAATTACAATGCTCTATGCCCAATATCAGTTCTGTAATGTGAGCCTTCGAGTTCAATTTTGGAAATTAATTGGTATGCAAGATTCTTGGCTTCTTCCAATGTTTCCGCCAAAGCCGAACATGATAGAACCCTTCCACCTGTCGAGATATAATCCCCATTATCATCTAGCCCAACGCCGGCAAAATTAATCCACATATCACCCTCGGAAGTATGAATTGTCTCTCCACTTAATCCATTGATTAATCTCCCTTTTACCGGAGATGCAGGATAGCCTTCAGCAGCAAGAACAACGGTTAGTGCTTGCTTATCGTAGAAGGTGGTTTCTTGTTCGAAAAGACCATCAGTGGCTGCAGAGTGTAACAATGTGTAAAGATCGGAAGAGATTAGAGGCAATGTTATTTGGCATTCCGGATCACCAAATCTGACATTGAATTCTACAACATTAGGGTCTCCAGATTCTGTTATCATCAAGCCAATAAAAAGAACTCCACGGTATGGTGTTTCTTGGCTAGATAAATATTTGTGCATCGGTTCAACAATTCGCTCTATTGCTCTTTGATGCACTTGCTCAGTAATAACTGGTGCTGGACAATATGCTCCCATCCCTCCTGTATTTGGGCCGAGGTCACCATCATATGCACGTTTGTGATCTTGGGAACATGGTAATGTAACGAAATCTGTGCCGTCCATTACCACCAACATACTTGCTTCTTCACCAGGTAAAAAATCCTCCAATAAGACCTTGCCATCAGATGTGATAGACGAGGTGATAAACGACTTTGCTTCTGCTCTATCGGAAGTGACAACAACTCCTTTGCCTCCTGCTAATACATCTCTTTTTACAACCCATGGATTTGCTGAAAAGTCATCTAGGGCTGCATCAATATCTGAATCACTATCCAAGACATGGAAATCTGCAGTTGGCACACCTGCAACTCGCATCACTTGCTTTGCATGCAACTTTGACCCCTCCAAATGTGCTAGTTTAGCAACAGGGCCAAAACATGGGATATTTACTGCTGATAACGCATCTGCCAATCCATCACATAACGGTGCTTCTGGACCTGCAACAACTAAATTAGCACCCAAACTTGTTGCCAGTTCTACCATTGCGGCAACATCAGTGGCTGAAACCGAATGATTAGTTGCAAATTTCAAAGTTCCTGCATTACCTGGAGAGCAATGTATTTCTGAAACTAATTGAGATGAGGCGAGTTGTTTACAAATCGAATGTTCTCTACCGCCGCTTCCGACTACAAGAACTACGCTTCCCGCCATATCATGAGGTCAATGACGGCACCACATAAGCAAATCGCGTAGATATACTGCAACTAATGAACTGATATAGGGGGTTTATTCATAGGTCTAATTGCTTTGGCAAAAATATGACCTCAATATACACGCCTTCGCAATACGCTGAAGAGATTGTTTCCGAATTGGGACTTGCTTGTGCAGCTCTCATGGTATTGTGGCTCTACTTACCGGGATTTTTAGCAAATACATATGCAATGATGTGGGGGAAGTGGCTACCAAAAACAGGCTATGGACCATGGCCAATTGATGGCGGTAAAAATTGGAAAGATGGCAATCGTATTCTAGGCGATGGTAAAACTTGGAATGGCTTAATCGGTGGCTCTCTCACTTCAGGACTTATGTCAATGCTAATTGTAATGCAGATGGGCGAGCCTACTGCAATTGACCCTACTAAGGCCTCAATCTTCATTCATCCGTTAACTGGTTACGAGGGAAGTTGGTGGGATACTGGATCATCTCTATCGAGTGCATTCATATTGGGCACTTTTCTTGGATTCAGTTGTTTATTAGGCGATTCTGCTGGTTCATTCTTAAAGCGTAGAAGAGGTCTAAAGAGGGAGGGGGATGTTTCTTCTAAAGCCCCACTACTTGACACATTACCATTTGCAATCATGGTGTTTTGTTTTGGATTGCTATTCTTAGGCGATGCTTTAATTTCAGCAACTCAATTAGTCATTCCAATGCTATTGATAGTAATCATAACACCAATATTGCACAGAACTTTTAATGTAATTGGTTACAAAATCGGCTGGAAAGATGTTCCATATTGATACTCACAATCCGGCAAAGCATTCATGTGCAGGCTTCAAGTCAATCATAATATGCGCCAAGCACTATTTGCCACT
>JAOMOG010000047.1 GCA_028353405.1 Candidatus Poseidoniaceae archaeon
GCAATCGCTTCCCATGTAGATGACTGAGCAGCCCATGAGGTTGCAGCAGTTGCACCAATAATACCGTGGCTTCCCCACGATTTATCTGCAATAGGTGCTTGTGATAATATGACATTTTCAGCAACAGCCATTCTATAGAACGTTTCATTTGGCTGTTCATTAAACCAAACCATTCCTGGTTCAGTTGGTACTTGCGGTCTATCATTATGTGTTGATTGTTCAACTTCACCTTCCAATGGTGCAATATGTTCATTCCACCAATTATCCAGATGTTCTAACAAAGATTGAGTGACGGTTTCTAACTGCTTAACATCGGTGATAGCATTCGATTGTTCATTCAACAAAACCAATTCTGCAGCCATGGCAGCATTACCACGGGTACGCTTTTTAGCGAATGGCCATAATCTTACTAATCGTGTTTCTCTAATAGAAACATAAGATGGTAAATTTTCCAATAATTGATGGAATACGAGGGTTGTACAACCGCCTGCGAGAGTATCGGTATCATCTAATCCTAGCCAACCCATCTCCATCACACCGGTTTGAAGTCTATCCCTTCATGCTCCTCGTCAATCATCTTACTTATCTCACCTGCGATACCGATGTCAGGATTTGCTCTGAAAATTCTAGCTCCATAAGCCCACCCAACACCAAGATCACATTTACGGTCTCCGAGCATCAAATCCAATGGGTGTGGCGGTATTTTTTTAGTTCCCCACCAATCAACATTTCTCAGATTTGAATCAATTTCGATAACCCCTCTTCCATCGTTAAGATTAGAATCATCATAATTTCCATCTCGAAGAATTTCACTGCCTAACGATAACATTCCAGGATATGGTTTACGGCAAGCACACATATCTCTAGACCTATGTGGGCATGCTAGGATCACATCGATGTGAGCATTGGAGTCTTCATCCAATAATTGTCTTCTCAGTTCATCATTGATTGCGTGTAAAGTTTGTTCAGTCCACAATCCACGCATTATTGGTGATTGATTGGTTACAATGCAGATTAACCAACCATTTCGTCGTAATGTTGCAATAGATTTTCCAGCACCGGTTAGCATTTTTACTTGCTGTGGAGAATTAACATATGTGGAATAGCCCACATTAAGAACTCCATCTCTGTCTAAAAATGCGATACCACCATGAAAATGCTGCTTATCTAGGCTTGATGAATGAGGTGTGATTTGAGCAATAACACCTCGCATAGTTTCGCTCAAAGGGTTCTGCATCAAGTGTTTTGTTGTAACCAGTGGAGTGAGTATTGAAATGTAAGTTGGTGGAGGTCTGTTCAATGCTGATGAGTCCATCTACGGCAACACTGCTTGGCGTCATAGGTATGGCGTTACTGGCAATTAGTTGGTTTGGACGAAATAAATCAACGATCCGCATCGCTCAAGTGGGTTGGGTTTTTGTTGGACTGTATTTCTTCAATGATTCATTTAGATATTTAGAACATGACGATGTTGTTTTGGTGATAATGTCTGCTCTAACACTGCCAATGGCCTTGGCTATGGCATGGTGGGAAGGGCAAGAAACTAGTGAGGGGACTCGAAATGCACAGAATTGGGCAAGAGGCGCAGTGGCATTCGCAGGAGGTCCGTATCTCCTGATTGCCCACATGCCGTGGCTGAATGTAGTTGCAATTTGGATAGTAGCCTCACAATCAGCTTGGATGCTATGGTTTTCCGGTGGACAAGATATCCAATTAGGAGAGACATGGGTCAATACAGATGCAGGAGTTGTCACATGGGATGCTTGGGAAGGCAATCGCTGGTTTAGCACAGAACTGACCGGTGAATATCCGATTCATACAGAATTGCTTCTAGCAGATGGTTCGATGATTGGTATTAATTTCGTTCTTGCATGTACTGCACTACAATCATTGGTGGTATTCATTGGTGCGATTTCAGTATTGGATATTGACTGGAAGAGGCGTCTGCGCGCATTATTCCTTGTAGTAGCAACAATACATATTCTCAATCTTTTCAGGAATGCAGGATTGATTTGGATGCACCTAACATACACTACTTGGGAGTTTAATGGACTTTCAGTATTTGACTTTGGTCACGCCTATGTTGCGAGAGCAGTTTCCTTATTTGCCATGTTTTTGATGGCCCTGATCATGTTTGATATTTTGCCAGAATTGCATAAGCATATTCTCAGGCTTTTCAAACCTTTAACTGCGAGAAATAGTAAATCAGATTCAAAATAGTTTGAATTTGAATAAATCCTGTAGTGGAATAGATTAATAGGTTTTGCATGTGACCAAAAAATATGAATGCAGTCAAGCGTTTCCCATCGGCATTAATATTGATGGTTCTGATATTGTCTAGTTTATCTCCATTATTAGCGCAGTCAAGTGCAGAGAATTCAACCGGAATTGAGATTTTACATACTGCCATTAATCCATCAAATAATAATACATATTACTTATTGAGCGAGGGTTCATGGACTGATTCTGCTGAAGCAGCACGTGGTTTAGGTGGATTTTTAGTCACTGTAGATGATACTGAAGAAAACGATTGGCTCTTTGATACATTTGCATCCTTTGATAATCAGACAAGGCATTTGTGGATTGGTTTATCCGATACTGGCATTGAAGGTGAATTTAACTGGCATGACGGAACTCCATTCTTTTACAGAAGTTGGGGTGAAGGCCAGCCAGGACAAGGTGGAGATGAAGATTATGTCCACATCGCTGGAACAAATATGGGTAATATCCAACCAGGTGATTGGAATGATTTAGAAGATGATCCACAATATTTCCCTGTTTATGGGGTTGTTGAAGTCGGCCCAGGTGCAGATTATGCACTTCGTTTTGATGGAATCGACGATTATGTAGAAGCGGAAACCGATACAGAATTTGATCTAAATGGTTCCTTAACTATTTCTGCTGACGTATATCCTTACACTTCAACTGGTACTCAATTTATTACAATGCTTGGTGATTATGGGTATGGGATGTATCTCAACAATGGCCACCTTGCTTATGCAGATGAGTATTCACTTTCCAAGCATCCAATGACCGATGTCAATGTCACAGTACCAACAATGCAATGGTCAAATGTTGCAGTTGCATTAACAGAAGGTTTGGGAGGTTCATTTTTCATTGATGGTCAATTAGTAGGTTCATTCGATGGTTCACAAAGCAATATTCCTGCTGGAGACTTTGGTTCAAATTCTTGTTTTGAATCAGGTTCGGCTTGTGATGAATTGATTATTGGTAAGATGGGTGCTGGATGTGATTGTAATTACTTTGAGGGCCTAATAGACAATGTGAGAGTCGATAAGGTTGATTATTCAGGCTTAAGCAAT
>JAOMOG010000048.1 GCA_028353405.1 Candidatus Poseidoniaceae archaeon
TAAGGGGAAAATTATCAAAGCAGGTAATATCAAAAAATGTGATAGTGAGAGCGGATGAAGTAAATCTGCTTCAATCAACCTTTGTCTACTCGGCTTTATTCTTAACCCTCTCGCCAAATCATCGAGTGTATCTCTAAAAGGAGATAGTTGCCTTCCCGAGTCTATGATTTGCCTAACCATTCCTCGGTATTCAGTTTCTTCGTGTCCAGAACCAATCCAGTATTGCCAGGATATTTTCATAGGAATTGCCAGCAATAAAGGAATGGATAGTAGGCCTACTGCCCACATCAAGCCATTCAAATCCACTGGTATAGCCATAATAACCCCATACCTGCGAAAACGCTTCAGTTGTTGAAGTCTTTCACAAAAGTTTGTGCTATTGACCTATTATCACTGTAGCCAAGGAATCACGTCAGGTATTTCTCTTGACAAATTAGCAGGAATGGCTGTTTTAATTTTTGAAACAGAACCCAATTTGATATTGTTTTCACTTTGCCATTGTTCATATTCTTCAAAGGATGTCATTTTCAAGACAAAGTTATTTTCACGATTCCACTGTAAAGATTGCATTTTAGTCTCCGGTGGGTCATGACCTGTACATACCAATTCTGCACCTTCAAAGCGATTCAATACTTGTAATGAGTCCCAGTGTACCTTCATACTTCCACCAGGCAAATCATCTCTTCCAACACCACCTTCACCTGTGAATAAAAAATCTCCAGTCATTAAATAATTATCAAAATGAATTAACATCGAATCAGAAGTATGCCCTGGGGCAAAATGGAATGTTATCGGATGAGCGCCTAACATTATTTTCTCCTGATCGGTGACATGTTTTGAAATCCCTAGGCATTCAGTCTCATGCCACATTACATATTCACATCCAGTAATGTCCCTAAGGTTAAAACAGGCAGTAATATGATCTGCATGAGTATGACTAGCGATTGCATAACGAAGGGTCAGTTTTTGTTGCTCCAGTGTCTCTATGTATGAATCCATATAATCGTATACAGGGTCAACCAATGCCGCTTCCATTGTATTTTCGTCAACCAATAAGTATGTCTTTGCCCATACTCCATCGTTTAGTTGTTCAAAACCCATATTTGCCCCTATGAGCACTTCTTTATTGAACCTTGAGACAACAGTTACAAATAATCCAAACAAATGTCTTGATATACTGTTGCCTAAATCATGAGAATGGAGATACCTAGATGGAACTGTTATACATTTGTTCAAGCGCCGCCCTAGTTGGAATTATTGTTTGGTATTTGATGAGCCAAAAATCAAAAACAGAAATACTCGCATCTCAATCTCAATTGAATCAACAATTAGCATCTATTCAGGCTCGTCATGATGCCTTGGAAGAATCGCGTCAAAATGATATAGAGCAACAGCAACAAAATTCCCAAATAATGACACAGGCATTCAATTTGGCAGCTCGGCAAGCGTTCGATGAGGTTGTTGAAAAAGCAGAAAAAGACAAACAATCCACGTTTACAATCGCAACTGAAACTTTATCGAAATCTATGAAACAATACATGGACAATATAGAAAGAATGGAGCGTGATTCAATTAAGCGAAACGAATCACTTAGCAACGAAATAGGCAATGTATCTGAATTGGGAATGGAACTTTCGAGAGGGACTGAAAATTTAACAAATGCATTACGGGCTGATTCTCAAAAGCAAGGTGCTTGGGGAGAATTAGTTCTTGAAAACTTATTACAAGGTATGGGATTTGTTGAAGGGAAGGATTACGTCAAACAACAAGGAGAAACCGCAGATGATGGTAGCAGATTAAGAACTGATTTCATTGTTAGACTTCCTGAAAATAGGCACATCATCATTGATTCGAAGGTTTCATTGAAAGCATGGGATGATTATGTCAATGCCTCTGATGAAAGCGGTGCTGATGCTGCGATGAAAAAGCATTGTAATTCGATAAAGAATCATGCTAAGACTTTATCAGAAAAAAATTATGCGCAGATGGATAGTGTAAACTCTCCTGATTTTGTATTAATGTTTGTACCTTTGGAAAGTGCCTATGGAGCAGCAATGAGAATGAGCCCAGAACTATACAATGACCTTACTGGTAATGTCAAAGTAAAGGTAGTAACAGGTGCAACAATTATGACTGCATTAATGCTAATTCAAGATTTATGGAAGCGGGAGCAGATGACTAAGAATCAGACTAAATTAATTGATTCTGCAGGTGGATTACACGATCAAATCGCATTATTTTTGAAATCTTTTGAAAACTTGGGAACTCGAATTAGGCAGGCCACTGAAGAATTTGAACACTCACATAGCCAACTGGTTGAAGGAAGAGGAAATGTTGTCAAAAGAACAGATGAAATGAAGAGATTAGGCGCAAAGGTCAAAAAAGAAATACCAGAATCTTTCCTCCAAGAAGCCACATATAATGATGAAAATGACTATTCGCAACACCGTTTGGGTGCGAGTTCTGAAGCCGAGTGATTCAAACAGTTTGCCCTTTGTGGAGAGAATTATGAGCCACCCGGATACAGTCGTTCATCTAGAGCATGACGGACAAGTATTGTTAGTCAATGAGCAGGGCGAAGGTCCACAATTGCCAGTTCAAGGCAGAATGGAAACTGTTCCAGCATTACGACTTCCAACTCAGCAAGAAATCAAAACAATGGGTATTGAATGGGAGAAAAAACGAACAACTAACATCAATTTCTCAGGAAGTTCTATTGCTGTACTAAAGGGATATCCAAAGATAGAATGGCCAGGACATTGGGCATTAAAGGATGATATTATTGCAGATAATTCTGTGCATCCAATTGCGAGAGAAGCGATATATCGTTCACTTCACAGATTGGTATCGAAAGTTATGATCACAAATTCAAACGGCCAAGTATTGATGGGTAAAGTTGAACGTGGACACTTTAGAGGAAGTTGGACTTTACCAGGAGGATATATGGATCATGACGAACATCCACAAATAGGATGCGTTCGTGAAACTTTAGAGGAGCTCGGACTTGAAATCGTTCTACAAAGTGATAGACCGATAATCACTCAGCAAATATTTTCATCAAGAGGAATATCATTTGTTTCCTTCACCTATCGCTCAAAATGGAATGGTAATCTGTCTGAATTGAATTTACAAACTGAAGAAATTTCAGAAGCCTCATGGTTTTATCCAACTGAAGCAGCAACAAAGGCAGTATCGCATTTTGATGTTGCAGCATTAGAATCGCTAATCTAATCAATTAGATATGTAATCTCTAGCTGCTTGTAAAGCACTATCCAAACCTTCTGGATTTG
>JAOMOG010000045.1 GCA_028353405.1 Candidatus Poseidoniaceae archaeon
TCATCTTGGCCCAATAGGTGGCTTGTTACTTCTATCATTAGTATAGTCACTAATCCGGCAAGTGCCAGATGTGGCAATAATTTCAAACCTGCGATTTCGATAATAGCCTCTCTAGGATCTAAGAAATTGCCAACTACGAAAAATAAATGATACACTAATGTCCAAATTGCAAGAATTGCCATCATAATTAGTAATTTATTTTCGCTATTTCCTTCTCTCTGTGAAATGGAAATCAATTGGCAAGCCAAGACCAATGTTGCTAATTCTGCTACCACTCCTCCAAAAATGGTCCAAAGGTGAGGAGGGGTTACGATATTGACATCAAGACCATACTGTGCATGCCAATAATCATCGAAAAGAGCTCCAAACAATATTGTAATTTGCCCGAGTAATGTCATCCATATTGCGACAGGTGCAACTATAGGACCTATTCTCAATCCTGGTACTTCAAGACCTCTATGATAATCACGAGTTGTCCACATCATAAAGAGCAGTGAAACAACCATTGCTGGAAAAAGACCTGCTAGTATCATGATATGAGGCGGGGTAAACATTTGATCTCTTCCAACATCAATATGCCATTGCAAATCTATAGAAAGGCCTATTCGCGCAACAAGATGCCAAAGCAAGTAAACTATAAGGATCACAAAGAGGTACTTTTTTTCTACCTCTTCACGTTCTGACAGCATACTCTATACCTTCCAATTAGTAACCGATATTGAACCCGCTCTATCTACTATAGTATGCTTTAAATTACCTTTTTTGTTTTTACTCCACAACAAAAAGTCACGCATTTGCACTGAACCTAAAGAAGAACTATCAGAAGTGAATTCTCTTTCCTCTTTTATTTCTTCTACATTAGAAGAATCTCCAAAATAAGTTATTACTGATACCTTCTTCTTTGTGTCAAAAGAAGATTTTGTATATGCGGATAACTTTTCACCCTTGTATTCACTGGAAACAAATTTTAACCCAGTATCATTTCCCGATAAGACCATTGCAAGTGCATGGTTTTGGTACGGCCATTTACTTTGTTTTGATGGTTTTACATCTGCACAAACAATCAGCGCATTTTTTAATTCTAACTGTTCTATCAAATGACTAACTGTTTGAATTGAACGATGTACACCGCGACTCCCATCTATAATATCAAAACTGAAACAATGTTCGCTTGATAATTCTAAATCATGACAACGGATGTCTAATTTGCTTTGAATGTGAGAAGCACACGACGGTTCAGAACGAAAGTTAGGTCTGTAGACTCCAGAATAAATCACAACATCTATTTCCTGTAGCGAAATATTTGCTTCTTTACATGCTTTAGTCGCAAGTTTAGCACAATCCCTAATGTTGTTTTTAGCCGATATTTTACCATCGGCCCAAGCAGTGATTATTACCATGATTCCACCCCTTGAGGAATAATAAAGTGGGCGATAAAAATACTGAGACCTGAACCGTAAGAATGTAGAAGGACATCCTCTCCTGCATTGAAATGGTTCTCTTCTAATCCTTTCTCAAGGGCAACTGCATGAGTTGTACTAGCCGTATTTCCCGTCTCATCAACACAGATATGATAGCACTTACATTGCCCAAAGGCATCTACTGCAATATCATTTCCCCGCTTGATGACTTTTACTGAAGTTTGATGCGTAATAATGTGGTCTATTTCCAACCAATCTAATTCTAAAAGTTTAAGCACTCTTTGAAATGATGGAATTAACTGCTTCATAGCGGCTTTATGTAGAGCCTTTCCTCTTGTTCTCATTTTAGGTCCAGGTGCTCCAATAGCTGCATCTGCTACGCAGTATGAATCATATTGCGCAAGAGTTTGAGGTTCTCCGAAACGAAGCATTTTGGGATCTGATGATACTCCAAGAAGGTAGGCACCACCTCCATCTCCTACGGATAATGATGGAACGGCATTAGGATTCAGCCAAAATGAAACTTTTTGTGCCTCATATATCACCGGTGAAGTATATTCGCCCGAGGTTACGAGAACGTGCTTTGCCATGCCTGTTTTTATGTACATATCAGCAACTTTCAATGCTGTGATCATACCTGAGCAAGCATTTGAAACATCAAAATGGTCTGCATTGATAGCACCTAAACGTTCGACTAAAAATGATGCAAAACTTGGTTCAAGAATTTGATTGCGTTCAGAATCTAGTTTAGAAACTGAACAATTGATGACCAGATCAATATCTTCTGGCCCAAGATTGCCTCTCTTCAAAGCCATAATACTCGCCTCATATGCTAGTTCAACAGAATCCTGTCCATCGGCAACTTCTCGATGTGATTTTATTCCAGTTAATCTCTCAAAATCAATCTTTCTTGGAATTGACCCTAGTGGAGCAATATCCTTTGTGTAAACCACTTTTTTGGGTAAAAAACCGGCAAATGACAAGACCTGACTGTAGAGTGAGTCACCAACCATATGCATAACAACATTTTACCTGTCAAAAGGGTTTATCCGGATTTTATTGAAATATCTTATTTTTTGTTGTTGTTTCAAATTCCAAAACTGAACTGATTGCAAAGCAATAGGTGATGATTTTGGAGAAGATAAATTCAATGCTTAACAAACAAGGTTTCAAAGTTAGAAGGCAAGGGCATTAACCATGGGCATCCTTCCTGATTACGGTGATAAGGATTACAGCCCATACACATATGGAACCATATTTGCTGTATTGATAATATCGTTTTTTGCAATGTGGAGATTGGATCTCATTACATTGATAGAAAATACTCCCTTCCAATTCCAATCAAATCGGTTTCCTGATATATTACTAGCAATTTTTCGTACAGCTTGCTTCTTGCTCAGTTTTTATACAATTTTGATATTGATGGTACGCTCTAAGATACCGGGGAAAATGACTGCATTACGGCATAAAGAACGTGATTATCATTTCTTTGAAATATTTGGTATTGAACGCTTGGTAACCTTCAGTAGTTGGACTCTTATCATGTTTGGATTGGTGTTTTTGTTTTCCAGTATTGGCACATGGTGTAGTGTTTTTGGCAATGAAGTTCCAGATTCAATTAGATTACTTTCTACAGCGATCTATCCTTTGGCACTATGTTCTGCTTTCCTAACTTCAACTGTTGTACGTTACATTATTATCCCTAGCGAAATGAAAATGGAACGTGATTTAAGCCATCTCTTTTTGCCTCATGAAATAGTAATGCACAATCTGACAGTCATCCTACTTGCTGTTGATCTCATTGCTACGCAGCCTAATCTGCGACCTGAATTCGGATTGATGGGAGTAATAATGGGAATCATCTATGTCATTTTCGCCTATATCTGGGCTAATTATGGCGGTAGATATTATGTCTATTCATTCATAGAACCGCGGGTAAAGGGAGCCCCTATGTTCCTCATT
>JAOMOG010000046.1 GCA_028353405.1 Candidatus Poseidoniaceae archaeon
GTGACCAAGCAATCTTTGGCGCTAGGCATGCAGGATTAGGTGCTGGAATACCACAAGAAGTTCCAATGCTAACTCTTTCTCGAATCTGTGGTAGTGGTGTTCAATCAATTGTATCAGGTGCGCAAATGATAATGCTCAATGAAGCACAAACTGTAGTCGCTGGCGGAATGGAGAACCTATCTCAAGCACCTCATGTGCTTCGCGGAATGCGTGATACCTACAGGCTTGCAAGGCCTCCAAAAGCAGGTGTTGAATTAGAAAAAGACATGGAAGATTACCTATTTACCAACCTTCTTGACGGAATGTGTGGCTCGTTCATGGCGCAAACCAGTGATGAGATCTGTAAGCGCAAAGGAGTAACTCGTGAAGAAACCGATGAATTTGCTGCGATGTCTCATGCTAGAACAGCAGCATCGATTGATAACGGAGTCTGGGAACAGGAGATTGTGTCTGTAAATGATGTCACATTCAAAGATGAAGACCACGTTGTACGAGGCAGTACTGCTGAATCCTTAGCAGGTCTCAGAACAGCATTTGGCCCAGAAAGTCTGGTAACTGCTGGAAATGCGAGCGGTGTAGTTGATGGTGCAGCAGCAGTTGTAATCAAATCAGCATCGAAGGCTGAAGCAGATGGTGATTCACCACTTGCTAGAATCGTCTCTTGGGGAATAGTTGGACTTGAGCCAGCAATAATGGCATATGGACCTGTTCCTAGTAGCCGCTTAGCTTTAGAGAAAGCAGGACTTACAATCGAAGATATCGACCGTTGGGAAATCAACGAAGCATTCGCTGGACAGGCGGTTGCTTGTGTTAAGGACTTAGGATTAGATATTGAGAAAGTCAATGTTAACGGTGGAGCAGTTGGCTTAGGTCACCCTCTTGCGGCAACAGGAACACGTCTTGTTCTAACGCTAGCATACGAATTGAAGCGTTGTGGTGGCAAGTACGGAGTCGCTACAGCATGTATTGGTGGCGGTCAAGGAATCGCAATGGTAATCGAAAGCCTTTGATTTACAAATGTTGAGCAGACACTAGCGTTTGAAAGATCTCACTGAAAAGCGATGTAAGCAGAATTATTAGCAATCTGATACTAGAACAGGCGATACCAATGGATTCTACTCGTCAAGATTTACGATTAACAACAATAGTTGTTACTTCCGTCTTTATTATTGTCTTTTTGATGGTTAGAGCTGTTGGGAATAATTCAGTGATTTTGAATGAATACTCTGCTGTACTATATTGTGCTGTTATTTGTATCGGTATACAATGGTTAGCATGGATACCTGCATCTATTGGAAAAACTGAACGCTTCTATGATTTAACAGGGGGCTTAACTTATCTCACAGTAGTAGGATTCAGCCTTTGGGCAGGATCACAGTCCGAACCTCCAAGTTTGAGAGAATTAATAGTCAGTTTACTTGTTGTAATCTGGTCTTTACGTCTTTCCTTCTTTCTTTATCTTCGTATTCATCGAACTGGAAAAGATGGACGCTTCGATCAACTCAAAACATCGCCTATCCGATTTCTTGTACCATGGACTCTTCAAGGATTATGGGTTTTCTTAACAATGATAGTAGTTATTGTAATCAATAGTCAAGCTGATTCAGCACCTGCATTAGAGATATGGGACTACATAGGATTATCAATATGGATACTAGGATTTGGTATTGAAACCATAGCAGATAATCAAAAAACAGTATTCAATAGAGAACCAAATAATCAGGGTAAATGGATAGATAGTGGTCTGTGGTCATACTCTAGGCATCCTAATTATTTAGGGGAAATTATTCTATGGACTGGAATCGCTTTCTTTGGAATATCTTGCTTTACAGGTTTAGAAAGAGTTGCTTGGATCTCGCCCATATTCATTTATATCCTCTTAACGAAAGTCAGTGGAACTCCCATACTGGATAAACGAGCTTTAGAAAAGTGGGGAGATGATCCAGAATATCAAAAATATAGAGATAATACTCCCGCTCTTATCCCTCGGTTTTTTAAAAAATCATAATGCTCTAGAACTTGTTTGAATAGAAAATATATTTTTATGCATACATTTCAAACTTGAACGCATGGGGAGCCCATGTGTTTAGAAATAATCATTCGGTACCGTTCCAACTGACGGTTGTTGAAAAGGGGATCTTGCAACCATTAGTGCATCTTGGGGATTCCAATTATCATTCAAGTCCAGTTCGAAACCCCATCATTCCGATGCCGCGGCAGGCTTTGAACCGAACACTGACTTCAGCAATGTCAGAGCGAGGAAGATGATGTTGACGAAGCCTCCGAGGACGAAACTCAAGATGGTGATCATTGACCCGGGCTCTGTTGAAGGCAGGTGAATCCGAATTACTAATAGAAAAATGAAAAATGTGGCAGCCGCAATGATGACCGTCCTCAGGTTGCCCCATCCCTTAATCTCATCCAATTTATCAGAAAGTGGCCTCGTTCTTCGAGTGACCGCGATGATAGTGCCAATTAGGAAGAGATAGATCAACCAGACCAGCAGATGCGGTAGTAGAGCGGTCGGCAGAGCCTCTCTGCGAAGCGTCGAGCCATAGTACAGATACGAGAAGATCAACATCACCCAGACAGCGACCAGAGTCTTCCCTTGAGGTAACAACTCCTCCAATCGGAATCTGCCACCGCGCAACACGAACCTCCAGAATAGACCCAGACCGGACAGAACCGCTACCGAAGTGAGAGGTATGACCATCTCGGACTCGAAAGACAATTTCGACCCGATTGACAACCCGCAGTAAATCGCGGTTCCGGCCAGCAGAAAACGCGTCCCAGATTTGGATTGAAGTATGTATTTGAATCGATGAGTCAACCTTCCCGGCTTGACCATCAAACGTTCTGTGAGAAAAAGGGGAATGATGTAAGCCATCAATGGATGCAACCAGAAAACGAGCATCAGAGTGTGCATAGGTTGAACCCCACCGATAGTGTCCCAAGCCTGTTCAACGCCCCAAGTGGGGTTCCACAACTGCTTGATCATGTAGCCTTCGTATAGCCCGAACAATCCACCGAACGCGAGCAACGCCGCCATCCCACCGATCGGTTTGTGATACATGAGGCCAGCAAGCGCGAGGATGTGCAATCCGTAGATTGGATATCCGAGTTCCCATCCCATCGGAGTCGCCCAGGGAATTGGGTCATTCAGAGTCATAACCTCGGGAAGAACCATTGACAATGTCGCTAGAAAGAACCAGAAAAAGAGACGATGGTGGAATCGAGGAGATGTATGAATTCGCAGATCTTCCGTCACGATTTCCGAATCCATCGACTGGTCGTATGAGTTCTAGTTCTTTATCATCAGCATAGATTGAGTGCTGACGTCATCGACAAATCGTTCTACTTCTGGTTTG
>JAOMOG010000049.1 GCA_028353405.1 Candidatus Poseidoniaceae archaeon
AACATTGATGGTTTATCCAATTCCGGCCAAATCTCTCTTGAATTTATTCATGCACCACCGGTCGTCATGATAGTTGGTGATGCTGAGGTTGCTGCAGGAGAAGATCTCTCTGTCAATGGTTCGGTTAACGATGCTGACGGATTATTTGATGTAACCTGTTTCTACTATGTGGTAAAAGGTAACCAAAGTTTGGCTACTATTCAATCATTATTTACGGGTTATCCATTAGATGACTATGGTGATGAATTAGTATATCCTGTGCCTATTGGATTGGCAAATCAATCAATTAATGTTTCTTATTCCTGTTCAGACTCCAATAATGGCTACGATAATATGACACTCGAAATAAGTATTTTAGCACCGATTCCATGTCTCAATTGCAGCGATGAGGTTCAATCCAATCAAAACCAAAGTGATTCTGCAGATAAACCATTAATAATGTACTTGGTAATTCTGATAATAATCATTTCAATAATAGTGTCTCTGCTACTATTCTTCAATAAGGAGGAAAGTACAGCAAATGAGGAAATCGATTGGAGTGGATTAAATGAAAACCAACAATCTGAAAAATTAGTGGTAGAGATTCCCGAGGCTGAGGTCGATGACCTATTTGAGGGCCAATCAGAAGATGAAGACATATTACATCAACTACAGGAAAGTGAACTTGAATTGCCCGATGGGTGGACTGTAGAGGGCTATTCTGAATGGTTAAAGGGTTCAGTGCCGGAAGGATGGGTCGAAGACCAATGGCAACAATACAGTAAGGAAAAATTAGCGATTATTGAAACACAAGAATTGTTGTGATTACAGAGAACTAGACAGAAGTCTTCATGTTCCCCCTACTGTTGGTCTAGTATGAGTCAAATGGCAGTCGGATATGTTCTCATCAACGTTGCACCAGGTAAAGAGCACCAAGCTTACTTGGCAGTAAAGGATTTACAGTATGTTGTAGATGCAACATTATTGTTCGGAGATCATGATTTAATTGTCAAGTTAGAAGCAGATAGTTTAGCTACAATTGCAAAGGCGGTCGTAGAAACAATCCGTCAAGTTCCAGGAGTCGTAGATACCAAAACTCTAGCAGGCGCTGAATTATAATTTTAGCATTTTGTTACCTTTCTTTAATTCGATAGCAATGTAAATTTCTTTTGCGATTTTAGTTGCTGTAATTTGATGTTTTGAAAACCGTGATGCTGCGTTGCATTCTTTCTTTTTCGCTCGCGGAGAGGGGTACTGCGGGCCCTATACAGCGCAGTAATGCCTTTTTTCGGCAAAAGGTTTAAGTGCTAAACTGCGAAGTGGGAAATCGGAGGTTATCCTAAATGTCTGATAAAAAGTACTTCGTCCTCATGGAGGGCGGAAACGACACAAGCCAAGTATTTGCTAGTAAGCAACCGCGCGGTGCAGCTCTAAAAGCAGCAACACGTGGAAAAACGAACATCCGCCTACGTGAGCGTGGCACCAAGCGTGTACACGTCTTCACCGGCAGTATCGCAATGGTCAACAAGCCTGCGAACGGTCCTGCTTGGCTGCCTGACAAGATTAAGAAGGCAAATGTCAAGAAGATCGGAATCGAACACCTTTGAGTGTTAGATATTCGTACTAGCTCTTGCTATTCAAGAAAAAACTTGATGCGTCAAGTTTCCGTCGAAAGGCGATTCGCCCACCCAAGGTTGCGGCCAAGGAGTGGGCCCCAAACATTTTCAAATTTTTATGTGCTGTACAGATCCTTTAGTTGCATGATTCCACTCTTCTGAGAAGTATCTCCCCCAAACAATTAATCCTGGGCCATAAGCTCTCACATACTTATTCATTTGATGGCATATTGATTGCACATTTTCATCCGAAGACAGAGCAGGGTCAACAAAATGATTCTTTGCGTCTATCCAATGTATTGGTTGACTATCTGCAGATAATTGGATCGGTATTTCAAGTAAGATATCAGGAGTTATTTTTTGATTAACATATTTGTTTCCATAATGTTTATCTCTATATGTTTTAATTTGTTTCTCTGTAATGTATCTCACATCTTTCAAACTTCCCTTAAGCCATTTTTCAGTCTTATTTTCATGTTTATTACCAGATATTTGTTTCGCATAATTATATTCTGCAATAATGCTTTTTGGTTTTTCAATTGCATAAGAGCATATTAGCATCCTTGCTTCATCAATGGCTTCTTGAGGGAATTTCTTGTTCCTAAAGAATTTATTCGCTTTTGCATAATGTTCTATAATCTCCAATGGAAATAAATCCATTGACCACCATTGTTTGAAGTTAATAGGTAGGGCATTTAGTAGAAGAGCAATTGTAATCACTCGTTTAGATATTTTGTTTTGGTTTTTAACATCAGATAATATATTGTAAATATCAACACGGGCATCCATAGTTAGTGAAGATAGTCCAATTATCTGTATCACCTGAGTCCATATCTCGCCTCCTTCACTTATGTCACTATTATTTTTGTCCAATGATTGAATAAAAGTATCAAACTGAACATCAGTTAACATTTTACAAATTGAAATGGGTGCTACAATATGATTGATTATATATTTTGCATTTTGTATTGAAAGATCATGCTTATTGGTTAGCATATTAATTGTATAATTGATTGGTGAAGGCTCAGTTCGCATAGCAATTCGTAGTTCTGCCAATATTACTTCTCCACTTTCAATAGTAGGTATGATTTCTTCTTCATCTTCCTCAATTACGGTTTCAGGTTCTTCCTCAATTAGAACTTCTTGTTCAATTTCCTCAATTACGGGTTCGATTTCTTCTTCCTCAATCAGAACTTCTTCTTCAACTTCATCAATTACGGGTTCGATTTCTTCTTCCTCAATCAGAACTTCTTGTTCAATTTCCTCAATTACGGTTTCGATTTCTTCTTCCTCAATCAGAACTTCTTCTTCAACTTCATCAATTACGGTTTCGATTTCTTCTTCCTCAATCAGAACTTCTTGTTCAATTTCCTCAATTGCGGTTTCAGGTTCTTCCTCAATTAGAACTTCTTCTTCAACTTCCTCAATTGCGGTTTCAGGTTCTTCCTCAATTAGAACTTCTTCCTCAATCAGAACTTCTTGTTCAATTTCCTCAATTACGGTTTCAGGTTCGACCTCAATCAGAACCGTTTTGTTCTCACTAATTGTTTCCTTTAAATCTTCAGTTTGTTGGCGTGGTTTAGGTATTTTTTTATTCTTCTTTGGAATCAAAACCGTAAGTTTGTG
>JAOMOG010000005.1 GCA_028353405.1 Candidatus Poseidoniaceae archaeon
ATTAGATGTTGGTGATTTTCAAGCATTAGCGAAGGTTGTTCGCGAACCACATCACGAATTTACTAAAAATCTCTACCCACATTGTTTCGTTGAAGTCGATGAAGATGATGAAAAAATTGATGTTCCTGAATGGGAAGAAGTGATGGCTATACACAGGTTAACTAACTTTGAAGAAAGATTACCAAAAACTACGCGCAATGATTTGGCAAGACGCTTGTCTGCATTTTCTAGTGGAGTTAATCAATTATTATTCTCAAACGGAGTTCCTATTGATATCGATGCTTTCGTTGAACCAGCGATTCCTGGTAAAATTCCCGTCAATATCGTTTATTTGAACACCATTCAAGATGAGGCACAGAAGCAATATTTCGTGCAAGAATTAGCGCGTGAACTGTACGATTGGATGTTGACCCAGCAACCTGCCGAAGGGGAGTTGAAATTACTATTCTTCATGGATGAAGTAGCGCCATATTTACCTCCACATCCTAGAAATCCCCCGGCTAAAGATTTGATAAAATTAATTTTCAAGCAAGCAAGAAAATATGGTGTTGCTTGTGTATTGGCAACGCAAAATGTATCGGATGTTGATTACAAAATCCTCGCTCAAGCCAATACCACTTTCATTGGCAGATTTACTCAGCCGCAAGATATCGACAAAGTTCGACATCTATTGAAAGAGAGTGGGGGAGACCAAAATTTGGTTTCTCAATTACCAACACTCGACGCGGGACAATTCCAGATGGTTGCCCCCGATGTTGACCCACATCCTGTACCAATTCAATGTAGATGGCTCTACACCGATCACGGTGCACCTCTAAGTGAAGATCAGGTTGATGAGATCACGACTGATGAAATTCGCGCATGGGCAAGAACTCGCTCTAGTGGACAAGGTAAGAGCCGGGGCGCCGGGGCTGCACACGCTGCAAGTCGTGGTTCTTCTTGGTCCAATGGCGGAGATAGTTGGGAAGTTGGGGCGGCGACGAGTGTTGTTGAAAATGCTAGAATAAAGGCGGTTGGGGGAATGACTGCAGCCGCTCATGGCATCGTTGATGATTCTGCGTTTGAAGTCCGGTTGATGGGGGGGTTAGCAGTCTTAAGAGACGGCAGAGATCCTCTTTATACAATGCAAGCCACTGTAAATGCTGCTTCAATTGTCGTATTAGCATGGACGATGGTCGCGTTAATGTTCTCTTGGAGAGATGGTGACTTAGATTGGTGGTGGCTATTGATTTCGGCAGGACTTTCAGGAATCACTGGGCTGGTTATTGCATTGGAATCTTTACTTTCCCATGATGCTGAATTATTGCAAAGATTGACTCGTTTTGCTAGAACCTTCCAATTACTTTTGGTTGCTTGGTTATGGGGTTTGTTATCTTGGTCAACGTGGGGAGCGCTCGATTTATTTGGAGCAGAACCATTGTTGGAAGTTGTAGTGGTTTGGCTCACTCTATTCACCGTAATTGAATTCCTCAACAGATTCAGGCTTGGAAGAATTAGATGGAATGGTGGTTCTGCACTGGACAAATTAGCCGGCGTAACTGCAGTTTTAACAGAAGTTGAAATGACAGAAATGAGAGCTAATTCATCTGATATTATGTCTGGATTGCGATGGGTATTGCATGGAGTTACGATGTTATGGTTGTGTATTCTATTGGTTATTGGAGATAATGATTTACTTGGAAAATATGATTCAATGGCTATTCAAAGCCGCCCAACTCTTTGGATTGCCTCACTATACGCATTGATGTTTGGTAGTGAAACTTGGCTACGTCTCCGTGGTAGAATGCCAAGTGCACTGCGTACATCTTAGTCCTACTAGTCGCTACAAGTCAATTAAATAATGTCAAAATATCTACAGTTATGTCCACAAATTCTATCTTTGGGTTAACCTGGTAGTGAAAAATAGTTTTGTTAATATCTAAGTGTAGTTATATAACAAACACAAACACAAATATTGCAGAAATAGCAGCTCCCACCAGAGCGGAAATTCGAATGAATTGATTGTTTCGAGAAGAGAGGGTTTCGCCATGGATGGGTGTTTGATCTTGAAGAGAAGGGAGGTCTGGTAGTTCTTTTTGTACCGGTTCTTCACTAATCTCTTCTTCTATAAATTGAGAAATATTTGAGGCTTCCAACTGTTGTCTAGCGAGGTCTTCTTGGGCCGCAGCGGCGGCCTCTTTGGCTGCATTAAGTTCCGAGTCCGCCTGGTTCTTCGCCTCTTGAAGTTCCGAGTCCGCCTGGTTTCTCGCCTCTTGGAGTTCCGACTCTGCCTGGTCTTTGGCCTCTTGAATTTCCAATTCTGCCTGGTTTCTCGCCTCTTGAAGTTCCGATTCTGCCTGGTCTTTCGCCTCTTGAAGTTCCAATTCTGCTTGTTGTCTTGCTTGATCTTGTTCAGCAATTTGGCGTGCTTCTTCTGCCGCCTGAAGTTGTAATTCGGCTTCGGCGTTGATGCGGTCGATTTGTTCTTGTTCAGCAATTTGGCGGGCTTCTTCTGCCGCCTGAAGTTGAGATTTGGTCTCAGCTTTGATGCGGGCGATTTCTTCTTCAGTGGCAATCCTGGCCGCGTTAATTTCTGCCAACGCATTCTCATGCTCTTCTTTTCGCAATTGTTCTACCGCTTCCCCTTGTGCTATAATGGATGCTTTTTCGGCCTCCATTCGGGATTTTTCGGCTTCTGTTTCGCGGGTTTTTTGTTGTTGAATTTCGGCACTGGCTTTCTCTTTTTCCTCTTTCTTCTCTTGGGCTAAGGCAGCAATATCATCAGCTGAAAGTTTGATTTCAAGGAGGTCTTTCTGCCCTACCTTTGAGAGTACTGCATCAATATAGGCTTCAAACTCTTCATCGGAAACTTCCTCGAACATCTCTTTTCGAGCCGCCTCCATGAGACTCTGTATGTCGTGGGGCAAGAAAGCCCCGGGATGGGCATCTAGTTGGGTTCGGAAAGACGTGTAAAAAGACCGTTGTTCGGTTGAAATAGACCCGTCTGCAGTCATATAATCTTGTAGCGATGAGAGTATCTCGGTAAGATTGAGTGTGGTTGACACAACACTCGCCCCCCATCAATACGAGTCAATTCACTTCAAACCGTGCTTCTTTTTTGATTCGTCGTTTGACCAATGGTATGCCATCTTCAGTAGTCGGAGGTAATGGCTAAGTCCATCTCGCTCCATGCGCTGGTGAAGGGTTTCATTGTCGATAAAAATATCTCCCCAAAGATTTGCTGCTGTCCCCTTCTTACCCTTTGGTAGATCGAATGTCGTCTTAGTAGTTGGTTCAAGTAAAGCTCGCCAAACCCTAGAAGGGTTAACTGCCATGGTGACTTCGACGATGATTTCATCCTCGTTCAATCCGGTTCCGGTTTGCCAAGAATCTTCACCCAAGTCAGCGAGGAACGGTAAGCAGATGTCCTGAATCGAAAGGCTGGTCATCGGATCTGCGTTGGTTAAGGCTGAGAATGCTTCACGCATACGTCCACGGTCAGCGCCTCGAGCACCAATAGTCTGACGCATCTTGTCAATTGATGTTGGTACCAAGAATCGGATATCGGTATAGTATACAAGTGGATTTTCGTCTCTGGCACCAAATATGTGAGAGTAAGGTGCTTCGTCACCTGATTCGCCAAGGTCTACAAGCGGGTATATTGTCTTCAAAGCGTTTGTAGCAATTGATTGAACAACTCGGCGCATCAAACGGTCTGGGGCAGCTGAAATATCGTTGAAAGTTTGAATGTATTCATCCATGCTCATGATATCATAGCCTCGGACTGAAAGGATTGAATGTACGTTCGGGCCGACTTGTTTCTTTTCGCCATCATGGAAATCTGCCTGGCTAATCCAACGGGAGCCTTGAGCGACTTCGCTTGCTGCGACAAGATCTGCATAAGCCTTGAAACGGCGAGTTACACGGTTCATGAAATCTGCTTGGTCAAGTTTTGTAAACACTGTTGATTCATAATTAGACTTGAGGGCGTGGTCTGCCACTTGACTTGCGTTTACACAGGTCAATAAATTGCCCTGGTCGCGAGGGTATATGAGTAGACGGCGGCGCTTTGCGGCTCCTCCGAGGCTACCAATACCTGGGTCTGTAAGCATGTATCCAAGTGAGGCACATACCTCGAATAATCGGGAGTACTTGTCTTCGTCGCTTGCACTTGCAACCCACTCATCCAAACCAGGTTCGATGCAATGGAATTCAAGAGGTACCATTTCAGAACCGGCACCAAACATTTGGCGGACAGTGGATGAGCTCATCATGCCCATTAAACTGTAAAGTGAAGTTTTTCCAGTAGTCATGTAAATATCAGTAATACCTTCTTCACCAAACGAGAGTCTGCGATCTGGAAGATTGACTAGGAGGTTAAATGCTGTAGGGGATTCCCTGTTTCCATTAACTGCAGGCCAAATCCATGTGTTTGGTCGTGTCATTATGTATCCACTTGCGTCTTTTCCGAAACCTGCTGGAGAGAAACGAGTCCAACCCAAACGGTTGTTGAAAGAAACGCCTCTGTGCATTAAAGATGGATAAAAACATTTGTCCAATGGATCAGAATCTGGGACAATTCCTCGGTGACCGAGGCCCCATAGAATCGGTTCCCATTCAGCATCTTCGCCTTCTGCTGCGCCGAGGAAGGGGTGGTTGGAACTGGGTCCGTCGCCTGTAAGGAATGATCCTCCCATGCGCTCTTCGTCTCCTGCGGAACAGATTACTAGAGTTTGTGTGGTGGATAATTGCTTTGGAGTCCACATATTTGCATTGATAATAGTTTTTTGCTTGAGGAACTCTGCTACATTTGAAATTCGGCGTTCAAATTTGAATCGCTCTGCCTCAATCCAAGAAGATCCGAGAATAAGATTGGTGTTTAGCAAACGTGCTTTGGCAGGCCCGATATATCGGGAGCGCGGGTCCGGGTTGGAAATATCCGATGCTGTAAGTGCTTTCCATGGCCCTCGCTGAGGAATATATTTGAGGAAAGATACGTGGTCAAACACATCAACTTGCGCCCTTGAGACGGCTTCTTCAACAATGTCCATCAAGCGAACATAGGATTCGCCTGCATGCATTTCTTTTGTTTCAGCATATACTTTATTTGATACAGATCGATGTTCCCACATATTATCACCTCAGAATTTTTTGCGCTTTGTTTCTTCTTCCGACGATTCAGCATCTTCGTCGTTTGTTTCTTCTTCTGCTCCTTCAACTTCGGCTTCTGCTTCTGCTGCTTCTGCTGCTTCTGCTGCTTCTGCTGCTTCTGCTGCTTCTGCTGCTTCTTCGGCTTCTTCTTCCTTTTCGGCTGCTACGATTTCCTTAGCAAGCTTTTCTGCGGATTCTTGGATTTCTTCTCCTTTCACTGCTGAAATAATCAAGGCTGCTGTTGCTTGCATTGATGCATCAACATATGGTGCTGCTCGATAGAAATATTGAATCATGATACCAATGGTTCCGAAGACTGCCCCTAAACCAATGACCCATCCATTGTTTATGTTCTGGGCGTTATCTGGATTAACGTATAGTTCTGAAGCAGGTATTCCGGTTTCGGGTGGCCACCAGGTTGCGCCGCTGACATTGGTCAAAACCTCAATAGTGGCCCAAACAGCGTAAACTATCATTAATATTGAAATGTAACTCATTAACATTCGATTTTCTAATAGAAATTTTATTAGAACCCGAGATTCTTTCTGTGACACATTGTCATCTACAGGCATGGTATAAGTGGCTAACTCTTCATATATCTATTATCACCCATTCATAATAGGCTATCCTTAAAAAAACCCGCTCGCTCACGCATTAAGTGGGAATGACATTTGGTGGTCAATGTTTTACAATTATGCTGTCGTTATTACCTATTTTTTGGGGCTCAAGGAAAGGAACTTCTGGAGTTAATTGGTTTGGCCAATCTAAGAAGGCATCAAAAACAATAGCGCTAATGCGGTGGCATGAGCCAAGACGGATTCATCCCACTGGAATGGCAAGAAGTTCCAGTTTCTGAAATGGAGAGGCGTTCTTTTGAAATTTATATCGAAGCCTCAAAAAGAAGGACTACGCGACATTTTTCAAAACGAGAAGTGTCAAAGAATATCGTTGAAAAAGCAATTTTAACCGCCGGTACTGCTCCAAATGGTGCACATTTGCAGCCATGGACCTGGGTTGCTATTTCCAATCAAGAGCTGAAGCAAAAAATTAGAACTGCTGCTGAAATTGAAGAAACAAAAACCTACCAAGATAGAATGCCTGAAGCCTGGAAGGAGGTGTTAGACCCTCTAGGAACTGATGCTGTTAAGACTCATCTTACCGATGCCCCTTGGGTCGTTGTCTTGTTTAGACAGAGTAAAAGAAAGCGAGAAAATGGGGAGTGGGGCCCAACCTACTACTCTACTGAATCTTGTGGAATCGCTGCTGGAATGTTTATTTCCGCGATACATCGAGTTGGCCTTACCACCCTAACTCATACCCCATCACCAATGGGTTTTCTTAGTGAAATATTAAATCGGCCAAAGCATGAAGTTGCAATGTTGGTAATGCCAGTTGGATATCCCAGTGATGGTGCAGAAGTCCCTGATATTGAGCGGAAATCGTTAGAAGATATTGCGATATTCTTTGAGTGAAATAAAGGGTATTGAGAGATATTAATCAGACTACGCGTTGTTGATATACGCGTGGTCAAACCGTTGGTTTGAAGCAGGGGTTGCCAAGCTTGGTCAACGGCGCTGGGATGAGGTCCCAGTCCTCAATGGTTCGCAGGTTCGAATCCTGCCCTCTGCACTCTCAACAAAGTGAATCTAAAAATGGGCTTTACACCAAGTGCATTTTGCTAAACTATTTCTGCACTGTTTGCAATATTCGGACTGGCAATTTGGGCAATAGGATGACTCTTTGGTGCGAATTGCGCGCGCACAATCTGAACATTTTGGTAACATATAACCGACTCTATCCAATCTCGCTTTGTAGCCCTCATAATTAAAATATAGCAACATTAACCAAATAGCGACCTAGATTATATTTTCAATGATTGAAAACAATACGAAACCGAAGCCCGGACGACATATATACTGAGGGTTTTCAAGGAGAGACAATGTCAATTGTTCCCGAGTACTGGGGGGTCGCAAAACAATATTTACGTTCGGTTGATGCAGTTATTGGCCAGCTCATTGATGAATATGAAGAGCCGCCTCTAAGTTCCAAAGATGAATTATTTGAGACTCTGGTTCATTCTATTGTAGGGCAACAAATTTCTGCGATTGCTGCTGACGCAATATGGAAAAGAATGGGTTTATTGGTTGACCTTAAAATTCCAGCATCCTACGCAGAGGTTAGCGATCAAGTGTTGCGAGATGCGGGTTTATCGTTCAGAAAAATCGAATATATTCGGGGGATTGTAGAAGCTTGGCCGCGACTTTCTTTGGTAGATTGGAACAGTATGTCTGATGAAGAGGTTCGCAAGAAATTAATTTCTTTGAGAGGGATCGGGCCATGGACCGTAGACATGATTTTGATTTTTAATCTACTAAGACCAAACGTTTTCCCACTAGGAGATGTTGGTGTTGTAAGAATGATTGAGCGTTTGTATGCCAATGGCGAATCTCTAGATACTGATGAATTGAATAAAGTTGGAAATGTTTGGGCCCCTTATCGTACTGTTGCGACATGGTATCTTTGGCGAAGTCTTGACCCCGCCCCCGTTCAATACTGACAGATTACCCTTTGCTTACCCAAAATCGGTAATCTGATAAAATTACAATACATACCTCCATACATACGCAACCACGCTTAATTATCACCCGCTAATGGGCCAATCATGAGCACTAAAGTGAACAAGACGATTTCTGTTGATGCGAGACTGAATGGTATAACCAAAGAAATGCCGAACTTTTCTGGTTTCGTTCAACACTGTATCGCGACTTATACAGAAGGAAATATCGAAATTGATTGGGAGCAAATCAACACTCAATCAAAGAACGCCAATGGCGATGGTGAAAGCAAAAAAAAGAAAACAATTTCTATTAACGAAAAACTCAACGAAGTCACCAAAGAGATGCCTAATTTTTCAGGTTTCGTTCAACATTGTATAGTCGCTTATACTGAAGGAAATATTGAAATCGATTGGGAGGAAATCAACACTCAATCAAATGAAGAAAAGAAAAGGACGCAATTTGGTGTTAATGAATTCGGATATCCAAATAAAATGGTGTACAAAGGAGTTGGAGGTTCTCGAGAAGAGAGAGGCCGTTTTGCAGGATTTATACCACGAACCTGTGCTCTTTTGATCGATTTGTTGTTGATTAGTATCCCAAGTACACTCTTGAGTCTCGTTGGGATTTCTTCCGGTGTATTGTTCCTAATTGTTGGTCTAGTTTATCCTGTTCTCTTCAATGCCTCATCATGGCAAGCAACACCAGGAAAACGCCTCTTCGGGTTGGTTGTTACAGACTATGACGGAAACAGAATCTCAAAGAAGAAAGCACTCAAACGACATGCATTGATTTTTTTGATAATAATTACGTTTGGATTCGGATATTTAGCACAACTTTGGACTGATCACAAGCAAACAAACCAAGATCTCATAGCTCGAACCTTAGTTGTGAAGAAAGGCATGGATAATTGGGCTCAATGATTTTTCAAATGAAACCGATGCAAAGGGGGCCCCACTGATTAGATGGGTGAGCAAAGGGTACCCTCTATACATCTCGACTGATGAAAACAAGGGTGTGTTCAGTGACATTATTCAACCAATGCTATGATTTCCAACGAGGTGGGGTCAACGCCCGCATTCTTTCTAAATTCGATCATACGAGGGTCTTTCAACTGCTTATCCTTAATCGAATTCATTTCGAAAACCGTGTATACGCTACTTTCGTTGTCGTTTTCATGACCGTAAGCTAAGACTCTGACGTTATGTTTTAGCCTCATGGCCTCGTTTGACTCGAATTCTTTCTTCCATACACCGTAACCTTTGGTCACTTTGAATTTCGATATTACTTTCATTTCTGAATCACCCTAGGAATTATTGCTTCCAACCCATTCAAAAACAGATTTGAGGATTGGCCCCAGCGTTCTGCCTTTTTCTGACAATTCATACTCGACCCTTGCAGGAACTTCAGCAAAAACTTCTCGATCAACCAGCCCCTGCCTAATCATCTCATCCAGGCGACGGCCAAGCGTGGTCGCAGTAATGCCTATATCTCGCTTAAGTTGATTAAATCTCATTGGTTTTTTCGTACGAGACATGAAAAACAACATGTTGAGAACATGTGCCTTCCCTAACAGTTCGATGAATTCTCTTCCTTGTGATTGCAAGCAAAGGGGCTGCACATAAATTGGTGGTTGCATACCGATACCAAGTTGCTTGATTATATCAACCACCCAGTTTCAAACCAGATACCATAGTTTCTGCTTTGGGACTTTTTCACCTTAATAGGAAGGGTATCTCCCAGTGACAAGGAGAAATGATATTATGAGTAAATGCGGATGTGGAAGATCACCAACTGGAATGTGTATAGGATGGCATGGTCTTTCCAAAGAAGAATATGAAGCGAAATTGAAAGAACACCAAGAGAGCTCAAAAGAGGAATGAATTTGGCAAGAAATTGGAATACAATTCTTCGTTGGGTTCATCTGACCTTTGGGATGATGATTTCTGTTTATTTCGCTCGAATTACTTTCACTGGAAACACTGACGCCTGGGACAATGATCCTTGGGTCACGATGTTTGTTGGACAAGCTGTGGTAGCGATTGTTTTTTGGACTGGAATCATTAAGTGGCAACTGCCTCGTATCAAGAAGTGGAATCGTAACCGAAAGAAATCCAAAGCAGCGACAAATTGATTCGGATGAGTTGCAAGGGGTTATCCAAAACCCCTTTGCATTTTATTTTCCGATACAAAGGGGATTCAGTGGGCCGATACAGACGCTAGGCAGTGTACTGGGGGACTGAACACCCATTGCACTCCTCCATAATGTCTTGACGGGTTTGGAAGAACCCTTACGACTTCGTGGAAATGATATATCGGTTTTCTGTATCCTGTTAAGATTCAAAGTGATTTGTCTGCTCGATTTAGCACCCATTCAAACATCGATTTAAGACTGGGGTGAAGTGAAATTGCATCCTTGGTAAGCGTATATTCGACTGTAGCTGGAACGGTTGCATAAGCAGTACGAGTGACCAACCCATTGGCTTCAAGTTCGCCCAATCGTCTTGCAACAGTTGTTGAGGAAGAGTCAACCCTCTTTTTTATTTCAGAAAAACGCATTGGCGTAGGATCACAATTCATAATGTAGAGAATACTGAGCATCTTAGATTTTGAGAGTAAAACCAGTAAATCATCAACATGGCTTCGGGCCGATTCGCACATTGATTCAATGCGCAGTGATTGTACTTGAGACATAGATATCCTAAGTATCATTTTGGTATTAAGGCACAGGTTACAACATTGTTACAAAAGAACACTTCTGCCACTTTTTGGTTTATGTACGGGAGTACTTAGCCGGGGTCATGATGGCACATCCAAACGGCAAAACAATGAACAGCATCGGTTTCTCGAAATACGGCAAACCCGCCCAATTGAAGAAAATGGAAGTGCCTTATCCACATGGATTTGATGCATCTAAAAATGTAGTCATCAAGGTTCACGCATCTTCGGTTAATCCAGTGGATAAAATACTGCTGTCAGGAGATTTGAAACTTGTTTTCCCTGTTGCTGAATTCCCTCATGTCATTTCTTATGATGTTGCAGGAGTTGTGGAAAAAGCCGATAGCAAAGGAGTGTTTTCGGTAGGACAGCCTGTATTTGCTCGCGTATGGAGTGATGTAGATGATGACAAGAAGACACCGTGGTTTAGAGGTGCAATGGCTGAATTTTGTGTTGCACGTACATCTGATGTTGTCACTAAGCCAGACAATATCAGTTTCGAGGAAGCCGCATCTATCCCACTCGCAGGAATGACTGCATTCCAGGTACTGAAAGAATCTGGGCTGAAAGAAGGAAACTCTGTCTTCATCTCCGGAGGGGCTGGTGGAGTTGGCACAATGGCCATTCAATTGGCAAAGCATGTATTCAAAGCAGGACTTGTAGTTACAACTGCATCAAAAGGCGAAAAGATGGATTTGTGTAAGAGCCTTGGTGCAGATGAAGTCCTCGATTACAAATCAGAAAGCTTTGTCACAGCATATGGTAACGATGACAGTACGAAATTCGATGTTTGTTTTGATACAACTGCAGAAGGTCTTGAGATGGTCAAAATCATCAAAGAAGGGGGACGAATTGTTTCTATTGCAGGAACGCCTACTTTAGATGAAATTAGGAGAATCGGAGGAACTGCTTGGATCCTCAAACTCTTCTTGAAGCGGAAGGTAAAGCGGAAGGAGTACAAAGCTGCTCAATCTATGAACGCTAACTGGACCTATCTTTTCCTTTCACCAAGTCATGAGGATCTCTCAACGCTTGCAAATCATCTCGAAAGCGGTGTGATTAAGCCTGTGCTCGACGGTGTTTGGGACTTCCATTCAGAAGATTCCGAAGATGGCTGGCAGGGGGCGTTCAATCGCTCTTTTTCTGGTCGAGCAAAAGGGAAATGCGTTGTGCAAATTTCATCCTAAGCATGGTCTGAACGAATTGTGATACCCCTCTGTATACCCTTGCGACAAGCGTCTCACGCGTCGGTACGGACGCGTGAGTTTCTCACGCGTGGGTGTCTAAAGGGAAGTTTCTGCTTACGGGCGAGAATCGATATCGTACCAAATCGATTTTCATTGCAAGTTAATTCTATTACTTGTTACCCCAACCAATCAACATGACGAGCGTCATCAACCAATCCACTCCATTTGAGATGTTTCTCCCAATAGCATTGATTTTTCTCATTGCAGTTGCTCCCACAGTCGGAGTGGAAATGTGGAGAACTCCTCACGCGAGAAAATTGGAGAGGCTCCGACATTCATCGGGTGCCTTCCTTCTTTTCCTGTGTGTGTTGTATATCATAGTCATGCTCATCCACCCTCTTAATCGGCTCGCAGGTGAGATGTGGGACTCACTTCTTATTCTCTCAGGATTCCTCGCGGCTGGACTCCTGTTGTGGCGAAAGGTAGAGGTGGGAATGGGCTTGAAATGGTTCACCGGATTAGGACTCCTCTGGTTCATCTTCACAGTCTGGGGGTTGTTCTACATCGGCTCGATAACCAGTATTGAACCCGAACTGACCATCTATATCTATCTGGTTTCGCAAATCGTTCTTGGCGTATTTATTGTCCTTGTATGCCCTCTGCTTGCTTACAAATATCCAGTTCAATTCACCGATGAAGAGGAATAAATTATATTACTTACCCCCCCCAACTAATCAACATGACGGATATCATTTACCCATCTACTGTCAATTGGTTATCTCCATTTGAGATTTTCCTTCCAGTCGTTTTGACATATCTCATTGCAGTATCTCCAACAATTGGAATGGAATTGTGGAGAAATCCCAATGCAAGAAAACTGGAAAGGCTACGACATTCCTCGGGTGCTATTCTTCTTCTATTGTGTGCATTATACATCATATTCATATTTTTCTCTATCATAATGGAAAGAAGATATCCAGGGTTAATGGGAAATGATTTGATGTTCGGTGATGAGTTATGGGGCTCGCTTCTCATTCTCTCGGTGTTCATCTTAACAGGGTATTTTTTGTGGATGAAGGGAGAAGTGGGTAAGGGACTGAAGTGGTTCTGCGGATTAGGATTGCTCTGGTTTTTCTTTACAGGATTGGGAGCGTTCTATCTTGATTCAATGTTCAAAACTCACATTATAGAACCTGAAGAAATCATCTATAATTGGATATCCTCGATTTCCGGCGTAATCATCCCCTTTGTCTGCCTTCTGCTTGCTTACAGAGATTCGGTTCAGTTTTCTAATGAAGAGGAATAATGTAAATGTTCTATTTTCTATGCCAAGGCATTTTCCCCCAATTACTTGGATAAGGGAAATCTTGGCGATTTGAGTGGAATGTATGGCCTATCGTTCGTTTTACTGACTGACCTTGCCATTGACCGCCACGTTTGCCTTTGATGCCTCTTGAGTTCAAACTGCGGCCAACACTAGCAGCAGACATTCCATTCGCATTGATTTGCCATTCCATCCAATCGATGATGTCCTGTTCATGCCAATTCGGTTTTAGCATCCCGTTCACATCAACATCCCAACCAAAAATTGATTCTGTGAAACGTTTGTTTTGAGCCTTCAGTTGTTCCATTCCTTCTTGTGTTCTTTCCGAAATGAGGCCACGTTCCATTTCTGCAATTGCACCAAACAAGGTAAGCATGAATTTTCCCATCGTAGTAGATGTGTCGATGGCTTCGCCACCTAAATCTGCCACGAGTAGATTGATTCCCATATCATCCAATTCCTCAATTGTGAAGAGTAAATCAGATGTGATTCTGAACAACCTATCTATCTTCATAACAATGAGATTATCATATTCTCCTGAGAGCAGTCTTCTCTTCAACACTCGACCCTTGGGTCTTTCCCACAACGGAATCCCTGCACTAACTCCCTCCTCGATGAGAAAATCATCAGATTCTATTTTCAGACTTTTGAAACTTGCAAGTTGTGTGATTCTTCTTTTCTGTGAAGCAAGGCTGACACCTTCATCGACTTGTCTTTGAGATGATACACGAATGTAGGCGATTGTTTTGTTCCCTTTTGCGGTCATACCCTCATTTATCACGTCTTCCTTATACGTTTAAGCAGACTTGGTTATGCGAGGTCATACTATGGACAGTTCATGTCCAATGTCTCGCAAGGGCCTAAGCAGAATGCCCTCAAATATTGAATAATATTTCACAGCGTTTCTTGTGGGTTGATACAGGCAACCGACATATCATTCCCATGAAATCGCAAGGGTTCTTGCAAACCCCTCAAGAGATTATAGAGGAATACAATGGGTGTTCAGTCCCTCAGTACACTGGCTACCCTTTGATTCCAGAACATAAAGGAGAATATCGCTGCTGTGGTTTGCGTAACTTAATGAACAATATTGTTCAAGCGAGAGATATGGATGTGATGACCCTAGCCCTCGTTCTCGGCTTGGTCTTCGTGACCAGTTTGCTATTCGCCCCTCTTGGCTTGGGCGGAGGTTTGCTGTTCGTTCCAATTTTGCACTATGTTGGAGGATGGGAGATTGATGGGGGTTTGTTAATGGTTTCATTAGCTCTAACCACGGTTGTATCCTATGGGTCGGGTTTGGCTCATCGGCAAGAAGGACATTGGTCTGCTGATGCCCGTAATAGTGCTCTGCAAGGAGCTATTCCGGGCGTATTAATTGGTGTGTTGATAGTTGTTTTATTAGGAGATAAAATGGATTTAACATTCAAAGTGGTCGCTGCTTTGATGATTTCATGGTCAATTCAAAAAACTTGGGTTAAGATCAAGGGTGATGCTGCGGTTAATTCAGAAGAGTTTGTTGAGGGTAAGATTGAGGGTGTTCCTCTTGCAATCGGCTCGGGCATTGGTGGTATTCTTTCGTCGGTTTTGGGTATTGGAGCCGGGATAATATATATTCCATTATTGCGCCAATATACGACTCTAAAGGCGCGTGCTGCTATCGGAACGTCGTTTGGAATTATGATGGTAGTTGTTCCTGTTGCCGTCATCACTCACAGTTTTGCATTGTCGGCAGATCAGTTGGCATTTTTAGCCGATGAAAAGATCTTACTATTCGGACCTAGTGCAATCATAGCAACCTTCTTTGGCGCCCGGATTGGCGCTAAGATCGGACTAAAATATTTGCCGACAAAGGCGGTAATGGGCGTTTTCTTTAGTTTGTTAATTATCGTTTTAATTCGCTATATCCTAGATTTACTTACGAAATTTAATTTGCTTTGAATTAACAAATTGTCAATTAGGAGTGGTTGGTGGCCAAACTATGGATGAACAACAAAGGCCATTGTTGACTTTGTGTAAATCATCAATAATAGATGGTGTTCCTGAAGATCTAAATGAAAAGTCTCTAGCATTAATGGAAACATTAAGCAGTTTATGTTCGTTCCACACCGCTGCTGATTTAGCTGGATTCTTATTTTCCGAGATGTTCGACTCCTTGATTGGTAATAATCAGCCATGGATTGTTTTTGAGTTGGGCATTTTTAGAGACCACAAAAAAATGATTGAATTGATCGCTGTTAAGGGCAATATTACTCTTGCAGATTCTCAGTCCTCTGGAGTTTTTGAGAATGATGTTATTGTCTGTAATACTTCTGCTGAAGCAGAAATTGCCATAATGCGTTGGCATGATTTTGTTTATGATGATAGTGGTCGTTTTCAATAAAATATTGAAAGACAGGTTAGTGAACCATCGGCTGCTTTAATTTGACTCATGTCTATTACTATTGGCTCAAGCCCCAAGCCTTCTAGTTCTGTGAGAACTGTTGGATATCCTTCAGCGACGAGCACTTTGCCATTTTCTAAACCGATGGTGTTGCAGCCATAGACTTCTTCTTCAGGCATCCATCGGATTTCGCAACCTTCTGGTAATTGTCCAAAATCTTGTTCGGTAAGATAGCCCTCGGAAGTAAAAATAATTTTATCGGTTGGAGTTGAAGACACGCTGGTCAGGTGTAGTGCTTGGGGTGGCATGTTGATTACTCTTAGTTCATAGCCAAGGCCTTCAACTAATTCCCTCAACACCGCTATTCCAGCATCGTTTGTTCTGCTAGAACGACCAACGAAAAATAAGTCTCCGAGACGGAGTATATCTCCTCCATCCATTTTACAATTTGAATTCATATGTTGTATTTTATCAGAACCATATTGCTGAGTCAAAAATTCTGCTATCGGTGGTTGTTCAGCAACTCTTGAGGGGTGGCCCGGGATTGGAAGTAGTACACGACCATCGATGATAATGGCTTGATCTTCAACGAATAAGCAATCGGGATGGTTGTTGTCTGTCTCCAAAATAATTACTTCCAGGCCTGCGTCTTCGAGGGCTTGGCAATAGACTGAGTGCTGCTTTCTTGCAAGGGGCAAATCGGTTGGACCTGTTCCAAAATAATTGGCTAAGGCATCGGAATAAGTATCCGGAATTGCGCGGGCTAAGACCCTGCGCTTCTGACCCAAATGGACAGTTGCCATGTGTAAACCGGATTATCAACCCCCCTTAACGCTTCGCCTTTTATTGGAAGTTCGTTTCCGGTGACTGGAAAGATGAACTCTCATGGGATGGGGCTTTCTAACTTGTAACCGTTGGGTTCAACAATACCTTGCAAGTGGGGCGAATATGCGCTCAACTTATACGCGTGCCGGAATGTTGGTTTTCCTCATGTTTTCGGCATCTTTTGCTGGTTGTTTCGGAGAAAACGAGGATTTATCTCTTCCTGATTCTGAGAGACTTTCTATTGAAGTTGAGGGCGGCTCAACAAATAATACCATGGTCATTCCGGGAGGGGAGTGGGTTTCTACAACGTTCAAAGCTGATGTCGACATGAGCGTCTTCATCCCTTACTTTCTTCAAGATCCTGGTTCACTTCGGGCCCAAAATGGTACTGTTATAGACTTACGAAGTGGGGAAGAGGTTACTCTAAAATTACTATTCCCTCCTAGAAATGATGACATTGTTTTGTTGATGGGTAAGTATGGTCGTGAAAATTGGCCGATTCGCGCCGCTGATGAATCGTGGATGATGTGGCACGAAGATATGAGTAGTGGTTCAGCGGTGATGTCTTCTGTAAACGAAGACGGAGGAGGGCTTCTTCCGTGGATTATTCCTGCTAACGACACTGGTGGAGATGTTGTTGTGAAACACTTGAATACTGTTCGAGACCAACGTGATGACTTGTCTGAGGAAAATGGAGTCGGAGCAAGTGGAGGATGGCTCAACGGACGAGATGTCTATGAATGGGTTGATTTCATCACCGATGAAACTCCAGACCCCACTGATCTTGCTGATGGCGCAGTTGGCTATTTAGACCGGTGGATTGGTAATGGTAATCCTGCATATGAAGATGCTATTACCTACTTTGAAGGTGTTATGATTGGGTATGGTTTAGATGTTGAAGTTCATCGTTTCCAAAGTGGAACTTTGTGGGCTGTAAATATTTGTGGCTACAAAACCGGTACTGTTTATCCAGATGAATGGTTGGTCTTTGGTGCGCACTTTGACATTGCACCTTATGCATCTCCAATTGGGATTATCCCTGGAACTGATGAACAAGGATACGGAACAAGAACTGGAGCTTATGACAACACAGCAGGAACTTCAATGGTATTAACCACAGCAAGCGTTCTTGCGGATTTTGATGCACGACGGACAATGGTGTTCTGTTTGTGGTCTTCAGAAGAAGAAGGTCTTTGGGGATCTGGCGCTTTTGCCGGAGACATCCCTGACGGCGTGACAGTAAGCAATTACCTCAACCTCGATATGGCGGGCATCAATTACCCTGGTGATTTTGCACTCTCTGTTTACCTCGGACCTGACGGCAGTGGTGACGTTATTGACCAACCAGGCATGTATCATTTAGCGGAATGGATTGGCGCTGATGCGTTTGACCTTTCTTATCAGATTGAAAATGGACGTAATGAATGGGAAGCTGCTGGTGAAAGTCCTTTGTGGCAGAATAATTATCAAGATACTGTGGCTATTTATGAAAGTCCAACTGCTCGTAGTGACCATGATTCATTCCAGCAGATTGGTGTAGCTACGCTTGGTTGGAATGGAGTCGTTGATGGCTATCCTTGCTATCACAAGACTTGTGATAAATTAACAACGATGGAGGAATACATGGTCACCGATAATGCAACCGGTGAATCGAATTTGGTTCACTCTTGGGACATTGTTACCTGGTGGGCTGTTTACGCATTCTTACACATGGACCAAACACCAGTTCCAAATGAATTGTTGTGATTTCCCTCGCAAACTATCCTTCGATAACAGGGCATTTTTGATCTGCTTCCTCATAGACCACTGCCTTAGCCCAAAGGTAATTTGTCCGCTTTGGGATAGTCTTCGATTTCTTTGCTAACTTCTTTCTTTTGTTACAAAGTACTAATTCGTGCACGATTGTTTCTACCATTATGGCCATTTTACTCAGTTATTAGTTGGTCTTGAACCCTTATCAAACCTTTGCTAGTTTGACAATTATTCCCCGTTTTGTGTAAATTGGTTTCCTTTTTACACCGCCTTAGCGCCACATTTTACTGTTGTTGATGATACTAAGTAGGCGCAGACTTGAGAAGGGGGGCGCTCACGCAACATCATGCTCGGCACGAAACATATGCGCGCTTTGCTATTGGTGGGCATCATGTGTTTGGCCCCATTATCTGGTTGCTTTGGCGAAGAGGATGGGCGTGGTCCACCTGGAATGAATGACGTTGTCATCACTCCAGAAGTTCTGACCGGTGGTGTATTTCAAGGAATGACTATTTCTGCTGAAGAGGATGTTTCTGTATTCATTCCTTATTTGATTAAAGACACTTCATCAGGGTTTGTATTCAATTCTACTGTGGTCGATTTACGCCAGGGTGATTCGGTTCAACTGAATGTTTTAGCGCCGCCAAGAGCTGATTCGGCATTCATCTTTATTGGTGAATTTGGTAGGGATAATTGGCCTATTAGAGAAATTAATGAATCTTGGGCAACTTGGATTGCTGAAGATGGGCATCTTAGTGCAGACCGTGGTGCTGTGATGAGTATTGGTAGTGAAAATATTACATTCAATAGTAGCCAAGAAACAGGAGGTGCTGTCGCCTATTATCCACTCACTGTAGCAAGAGAAATCGCTCCGGGGTATTCAGAAGAAGAGGGTGGCCGTCATTCTACTGGTGTAGTTAATGGCCGGACAACTTACAATTTTCTAAGTCATCTTACCGACCAAACCCCAGACCCTTCTGATTTGTCGGATGGTGCTGTTGGTTATCTAGACAGGTGGGCGGGTCAAGGAAATGGTGCTTACGAAGCTGGTGCGGTTTACTTACAAGATCAATTAGAATCGTTTGGTTTGGATGTTGTTACTCAGCGTTATGCATTCACCGATATATTCGAAAATCAAAATCCAGAAGCATACAATATCTGTGGATTTAGATATGGTAGTGAATTCCCTGATGAGTGGATGGTGTTTGGCGCTCACTTTGACGTCGCCCCTCCTGCTAACGCACTACTGCTAGACCCTCACGTCACCGGTGTGCGAACATATGGAACGCGTGTTGGCGCATATGACAACACCGCTGGCACCAGTATGGTATTGACCGTCGCTGAAGCGATGGCGAATTACGAGACGCGTAGAACAATGGTATTCTGCCTATGGTCTGGAGAAGAGGGTGGCAAGAGAGGTAGTGATTATTGGACTGATTATTATGTTAAGGAAGATAATCCAGATGTCGTTGTTACAAATTATGTCAATCTCGATATGGCTGGAGTAAACTGGCCTGGTGGCGGTGGTGCACCGCACTCAGATCCCAATCCTACTGTTGACCCAGATGGTTATCCAAAGGATGAGGAAGTTTGGCCAATGCGAGTCTATATTGGACCTTCTGATGACCATACGCAACTAATGCAACCTGAGATGGTTGGCCTTGCTATGTGGATTGGTTCTGATGCTATTGGTGTTGAACAACAGCAATCTGTGCTAGTAGGTACTGGTTTTGAAGCAGACACTTGGAAGGTTGATGATTGGTTGGCAAGAGATCGACCTGAGATAATTGTCTATGAAGATTCTACTGCACGAAGTGACCATGCATCATTCCAGGATAATCTACAAACTGTTACTATGGGGTTCGGTGGATTGGTCGATGGTTATTGGTGCTATCATCAAACATGTGATACTTTGGATGAGATGGAGCAATGGATGGACACCACTGACAAAGGATATGGTGAAGACAATAGTGGTGTATCAAATTTGGTGGACAGTCTTGACATTATTGTATGGTGGGCAACATACTCTTTCTTCCACCTAGATCAAGACCCTGTGGTCAATTCTTATTTGCTTTAGAAGTAAGCTGCAATGTTTTGCAATAATGGTTTAGGCCCCCAAAAACCCATGAACCAGCCTACCACTGGTATTGCAAAAATCGCTAATACAAAATAGAATACTTGTTCGTTCCAATCCTTTACTTTCAATCCGTCAAGAGGGCCCCATGGAATCATATTGAACAGCCCTAGTAACAAGTTTGCCGCTAGCCAAAAATAGCCAATATCAAAAATCATCGCTTGCCAATTCAATGAACCATTAACCAAGTACGAATAATCCTTTAATTCTGCTGAACCAGTTAACCCTATTACCGCACCCCAAAGTGGAACTCCGATGATAAATAGAGATAGATTGACTAGAGGTCCTGCAACTGCAATGTGACCATTTTGTCTTCTTGTAACTAAACCAGCAACCATAACTGCGCCAGGCGCCATAAATACAATTCCAAGAAGTGCTGCCACTAAAACGCCGTTTCTCAAACCTCTTGGATCTGCCCTAAACTCTGCCCAGCAACCATTCTTTTTAGCTACTATTTTGTGACCTATTTCGTGTAGTAAGAAAGCCGGTCCTATCGCCAAGAACATTACGGGCATAGCGAGTAATAATCCTATAATCCATAGAGTCATTCCAGTTTGAGAAATAGAAAAGATTCCGCCAACTCTCATGAAGCCTAATGCTAGAGTGAAGGCGCCCATTGCAAATGCTAAATGGCTTCTTTCTGTTTTACTAAAGTGCCAAATCCTGCCATCGTGCATAGTTGCAGGTTTCTGCTGAATGCCACTCAGTAATTGATTCAACATTCCACCTATGTTTCCAGAATTGGTATCGAAATGAATTGTTCCATCATTTCCTTGACGTTGATGGATACGGTGGATTCTGGCTTTCTGTGGACGAGAAAATGGGTCGTCGTCGACCAGATTTGCTCGGTCGTCTCGTGTGCCCATATCTCCGAAGTGTCGCCGCTGTGCTTTGAAGCCTCTCATCATAGGGTTGATGGGTGATTAGTGACTCGCTGACTTGAGGAGTAGCAATGTCAATGCCAAGACGTGCCATGAAGGAATTGGGCCTTCAAGCCTGTTGTCTTCGTTGCGATGAGGCAGATGTGGCCGGTTCGCAACGCTGCAAGGGGTGTATTTCCCACCACCGTAATGTACGAGAATTAATTTCTGCATCTGCTATTGAAGATGAATTATTTCAGTTTGCAAAGGAATTGGTGGCGATGGCGGCTTCACCACATAGACACGATCATGATGAGATTCATGGTGGAGTGTTACTTGAGCAGCAACGTCTTGCTGCAGCACTAATAACAGCAACACCGTTACCAACTTCCGAGGAAGTGGGAGATGTTTTTGCTTCTCAGAGAAATAGTGAGAAGGCAAATATTATTCGTGACGTTGCCAATCAAAATCCTTGGAAGGACACCGCCCCTGAAGTTGATGTTGCAACCCAAATCGGCCAAGAGGCTTGGAGTGATGCTGAGGCTGAGGCCAGTATCGCACATCATGGAGCGAGAACGATTCCTAGTAAGCCAATTGCTAAAGTCGATAGAAGTGATAGAGTTGGGGAAGACTTGGAACTGTCAGATCGCATTCATGCAGCCGCAGATGCTCAAAAGGTGCCAAAGGAATTGGCTGATGATGTTGAAGCCCTTGGTTTTGAAGCACGACAGCGCGCTAGAAAGGATTTGAAGGATGTTATTTCAAATTTGGATGAAATCTTAGATGATGATTTAGATTTATAATCTGTTTTATTGTATATTGTTTAATTGTTTATCAAAAAGAATTAATATTATTTGTTTTTTGAAAAGTTAAAGCCTTTAATTGGGTTGTGTAAACTCTCCTTAAAATTAAATGATTTTGTTATTGGGTTCAAAGGAAATTTCTCCTTTGTGAAGTGTATATGATATCCGCTGTGTGCCCTTTCCTTTGGATTTCTTACCAATAATTTCTATATGGCCAATCTCACCTAGTTGCTTGACATGTGTCCCAGCACATGGGCACAAATCAAGAGAATCACCGATTTTTACAACTCTTAAATTATTGATAGAAGCAGGTAATAAATCCATGTTTGTTCGCTCTGGCGGCATTAGAGCATTAATTTCTGATCGTGTCATTTCTTCATCACTAACTGTGTGATTTTCGTCGATTAAATCGTTGGTTAATTGGGTGAGTTGTTGTAACATTTCTTCATCGAATTTAATTGGGTTAAAATCAATTCTTGACCTTTCGGTATGAATTTGATTACCTACTGTTCTAGCTGCATTAAAATTATCATATACAACTCCGCTAACCAAATGTTGGGCTGTATGCATGCGCATGTGTTCATATCTTCTGTGCCAGTCTATTTTACCTGTGATTTCGTCACCGACTTCCAATTGGTGGCCTTTTTCCAAATGGTGGTAAATATCATCGCGACCTCTTACTTCACTAACCGGTAGTGTCCCATTTGGACCATCCAGTGTTCCTGTATCCCAATTTTGTCCACCACCAAGTGGATAGAATAACGTTCTATCGAGAACTACTTTATCTTCTTCTGCAATGGTGACCTGGGCTGCAAAATTGGTTAAATATCCCGCTTCTATGTCCTCAAGGAATAGTTTCTCACTGCCCATGGTTTTATCCAAACAGTGATAATTGAAGATGTTTTTTCTCTATCAATGTGAAAGATCTTCAACTAGATTGGCATTGCCTTCGATGGTAGTATCAATCACAATGGATGGTGTTTTCCATGCATTTTTCAGAGCTACTGTTGAAGACCAGAGTGCGGGAATAAAGCCTACTTCTTCATATTCCCATCCACGTTCTTCCGCATACTGTTTGACCATTGGTGCTGCTTTTGGTAAGTTAAAATGTGATAATGCAGGGAGGAGATGGTGTTCGATTTGATAATCTAAACCAACGAAAAAGAAAGAGCCAATTCGTCCGAATTTTATACGCCGAGCAGTTTCTATTTGTAGTCGCCAGTTCTTATCATACTCAACTACAATCGGTCTTCCGGCGTGACCAACCAGGAAAACACCAGTTAGTATTGTTCCCACTAAAGCCCACAGCAATACGTAGAATCCGACTACGGTTTGCCAAGGCATTCCAAGTTGAACTGGTAGAATTAGCCATAAGTAAAAGTGGAGCAAAACAAGGCCAGAGTCTGCCAGCCAAATCTTAGAAAACCTGTGGTTCTTTTTAGAAACAAATGGATGGCTAATAAGATACCAAATTCCATCCCAGCGGAGTAAATGTCCAACTAGGAGAGAGATTGGCCAAAATATCCATGCTTGTATATATCTTTGGAATATTTTTCTAATCGGGCCACTAGAATCATATTCTTCCTTGGTAAAGGTAAGCGGCCATGCATAAATATCTGGATCTTTGTCAATTACATTTGGATGGGCGTGGTGCTTGATGTTGTGCTTTACACGCCAATATTCCATCGACATACCAGAGAATAGAGGGAATGCTAATCCAGCAAGACTTAGGTTGCCCCATTTGGAATTACAAGCTGAGGAATGTACTCCTTCGTGTGCAGTCATAGCCAATGTTGTAGCGAATAATGCTGTAATTGGTAAAATAATTAATCCTTGAATCAATGTAATTTGAGTATGGGTGTAAATTAGTCCACCCACTATTATGAAAAGAAAAATTACTTTTGACCATGATTTACCTGCTGGCTTTGCAAGCAATCCTGCTGCATGAAGTTTGCGACGGAGGTCTGCCATTGGGTGTTCGGCCATCTGAAATCAACTCAGTGGGGAGAATCCTCACTGCTTTGGCCCAAACCATGGGGGTTTTCAACATAGTGGGGGGTTAGTGTAGTAAAATCAGTGATTGAGTGACTCAAATAAAGACTCAGCATGGGTGATGCTGTTGTCAATGCTCATGTCTTTGAGGGCTCTTGGTGTTGCGTTTTGCATAATTTCAATCCAACCGTTTTTTGGCATCCATACTGGTTTTTCATCATACCAAAATTCACACAAACCATCATCGCGTATTAATTGAAGTGTTGGCTCTACTGTTGTATTTGGTCGTTGTTGGGAAAGAGCAAGTCCACCCCAATGATGGAAACGTTGTTTAGGGTTTGTTTGATCTTTAAATTCCATCACAGAGTGTTGTAGTTTTCCTGGTGCTTGTGCTGTATATTCTGTTAAATCAAACATTTTGTCACAAGTTATTATCCCATCTCCATTATTATTTCCTCCGATAGTAGAGATTTTTGTTTGGGATGATGATTGTTCAACACTAGTAACTCTACATCTTAACAAAACCTGAACACCTAGTTGAGCTGCCTTTATTGTTAAAATTTTGAATAACCATTCTCCGCGTAGGGCAAATCCATTTGAGTTTTGTAATATTTTTAAGTGGTTTATTTCGCCCTCTCCCAAATATTTCTGTAAACTTTCACGCCGCTCTACCCATCCTGGAATTACACAGGGAAAACCAATTTCAGGATGAATGTCAATAAGTGTAACATTGTGTTCTTTGGCACAAAGAATAGATAAGATCAATCCTTCAATACTACCGCCGATAATCACTATATCAGACATTTAATTGCACCCCTTCAGGTTTTATGCTTAAAGCAAAAACGGGACACGAGGGGATACATAGTTCACAATGGGTGCATTTTTCTTCCTCGACAACAACCAATCTATCCTTTAATTCAATTATGTTAATTGGACATAAAGCTATACATGCAGCGCAACCATAACATAAATCTTCATCGATGATGAAAATATGGTCTGCTATACGTGCCATTACCTCTTGCCAGATGATTATTATAGATGGTTTCTTTGTCCAGTGGCAATTGGATTTAATTGATTTTGCTAGGATTTTTAAATTTTCAAATAAAGGTTGCCGATGTCCATTGCAGAGAAAATAAGAAAACTAAAAAGAAGATATATTGATTAGAAATAAAAATAAATATTGTTTGCATTGGAATTATAAAGATTAAGAAAGATAGTGAAAAGAGAATATGTCACCACACCCCTTTGTTTCCTATGGAGATATTTAGTGATCGTTAACGAAAGTAAGGTAGATATGATGATTGTAGATAACGAAAGTAAGGATTAGAAGATATGGTCGCGAGAGGTTATTGAAGTTATAGATTAAAGATGAATGGAAAAAATATTTACAAATTTTAAAATTAGGCTGCAGTGGAAATTAAGGGGTCTGGGTGAAACAAATTATACCACAGGTTCTTTTGACATCGACATTAGGGTTGGTTGATTGATATGGTATTATATGCACCAGGAAGAACTTCATCATATCCTGAAAACCCTCCAAAAAAGGGGTTAAGATATCATTACTTGGGTGGTGGTGATGAAGTTGGTAACGTTGGTATTATGCTTGAAGATGCTAAATCAACTCGTCTTTTATTAGATTACGGATTAGCTCCAACAAATCCTCCTCGCTATCCTTCAGAAGCACCTATGGTAAAGGATGCAATAATTACCCATTCTCATATTGATCATCTTGGAATGGCTCCTTGGTTATGTGCTAATCACCGAACCAAATTACACGGAACTGCTTTAACAGCAGAAATATCTAATTTAATGTGGCATGATTGTTACAAAGTAAGTTCGATAGAAAAATATCCATTAGCTTGGGATAAAAGAGATATAGATACTGCATTAGAATCATGGCAAATTCATGATTATAATAAAAAATGGCAACACGAAGATTGGCAATTATCTTTGCATAAAGCAGGGCATATTCCAGGTGCAGCTATGCTGGAAATAGAAACTCCAAACCGTAAGGTTCTGATGACTGGGGATTTTGATACTAGAGATTCTCCCCTAACCAGTGGTGCTAAACCAAGAAAGGTTGACACTGTTTTCCTTGAAGGCACATATGGGGGAAGAGATCATCCAGATATGCAACAAGAAATATTACGTTTCATGGATAGAATTCAACAAGTTGTTGATAGAGGTGGAACAGCATTAATTCCCGCCTTTGCTAATGGTAGAACCCAGGATATTGTAATGAATCTACACAAATATCTCCCACATCTTGACGTTCATGTCGATGGTATGGGTAAGAGAATTGCCAAATTACAAATGCAACACCCAGAATCTTTGAAAGACCCTGCAGCCCTCGAATCTTCTTGGCGCTGGTCTCGACAAGTTTCTAGTAAATCTGATAAAAAGAAAGCTTTAGATTCTGATGTAATAGTTACCACTTCAGGAATGCTAGAGGGCGGCCCAGCACTTTGGTATCTCAACAGACTTCGTCACGATAATAAGAATGCAATTTTACAAACAGGCTATCAGGCTAGCAATACTGGTGGTAGAATGTTACAAGACAAAGGTCAACTTCGAATCTTTGGTAAAATGACAGAAATACCTCTTGAATTAGATCAATTCACATTCTCTACCCATGCAGGTCACAAAGAAATTGTTGAATTTGCTAAAGCATGTGAAGCTGAAGAAGTTGTTGTTTACCACACAGATCCAAATCACGCCCGTCCACCATTGGTCGAGGCATTAGAAGCAAATGGCCATATTGTTCACACTCCAGTGAATGGTGTTTCTGAATTTTTAGGTGAAGAATATAGCCGAAGTAATTGAATATGACAACCACGAGGGGGGGACAGATTGACATGGCTGAAAGAGGACCAAAACCTAAGAAAAAGAAGCGTAAGATGCGCCTTTCCTTGAAACAAAAGAAAATGAAGAAGGTCGATACCTATACCGATTCACTCGGTTGGTCAACAGATGTTGGACGTACTCTAACCGATACTCCAGAGAAGAAGGGCCCAGAAACCCTTACAGTACAATGTACAATGTGTGGTTCAATGTTGAAAATCCCTAAGCCAAAGAAGGCTAAGTACACAGTTTCCTGCGCATATCCAGAATGTGGAAACATTATGGAATTCTGAAACCTATCATTAAGTCCAGGTGCTTAATAATTCCACTACCTGCTTTAATGCAGCTAGTAGAAGCACAGAAACCAATAATCTACGAACGGTCTGTTGTGATAAAACATCAGCACCAACTTTTGCACCAAACACCCCACCAACAATTACAGCCATGCTAAATGGTAACAAAACTGCAACATCAAGAACTATTTGTCCAGAAAGGGTGCTACCGATCAATCCAGCTGCAGAATTTAACCAGATGAAAGCAGCGGCAACTCCAGCAGTAGTTTTCACATCACCCCAGCCAAATAACAAGATAATTGGTGAAAGGAAAATTCCACCACCAATTCCAATAATTCCACTTAATAAACCAATAATCAATCCGACAATTGCAGCAATATGATGAGCCGGCGGTTCAACAAAAATATCTTCTGAATCTTTGTTTTTTATTGTCATCAACCGCCATGCTGCGAAGATTAAAGTCAGCGATAATAAAGTGTCATATATACTATGATCAACCTTTAGATAACCACCAATTATCGCTGCTGGTATACTGGTAACGAGGAATGGAAGAGTTAACTTCCAACTGAAGTAACCTGAACGTTTGTATGCAATAAATGCAAGTCCAGCGACTATTAAATTCAAACTCCAAGCGTGCTGTTTTAGCCAAGCCGAATCTTGGGAAGCGTAGGCGGTGAGTGATAAAATCGCCAAATAACCTGAAGCCCCACCATGACCAACACTCGCGTAAAGAAAAGCTACCAAACAAAGCGCTATGAGGAGAAGGCCTGTTGTAAACACCTCCATACCCCTTCCCAAGGTTAGTTAGATGAATAGATTGTCGCCAAATTCATAGACTAGGGATGATAAATTTCTATTTCAGATATCCTTTAATTTTTATTTTACCGACCCACATCCTCAAACCAATCAATCATCCCGCCAATAATTATGGGGGAAGTTCCATATTTCGTATCTTTAGACGAAGCGGTACGCATTGCCAAACAAACCCCACTCACATTAGACAACGAAACACTATCATTAGACGATGCACATGGTCGTATATTGGCAACCGATTTAATCAGTAAAGTCGATGATCCAGCCTTTGATAATTCAGCAATGGATGGTTTCGCAATGCGATTTGAAGACACATTAAATCCTCCAAGTATTCTAAAAATAACAGGTCTATCCCAAGCAGGATCTGATATTGAATCCTCTAACGTAGAATTGGGAAGCGCCTATCGAATAATGACTGGCGCACCAATTCCAAACGGCGCAGACTCAATATTGCAAATTGAATTATGCGAAGTCGATGAGAAAAAACAATCAGTCACACTACTCCAACAATCCAAAAAACACTTCATTCGTAAAAAAGGAGAGAATTTACAAAAAGGGCAGGTTGCACTATCAAAGGGTTCAATATTAACTCCGAGCAAAATCGGACTTTGTGCTACAATGGGTTATGCCGAAGTTCCAGTAGTCTCTAAAGCAAAAGTTGCAATTATATCTACTGGAGATGAATTAATTTCTCCAGGTCAACCACTTCAACCTGGCCAGTTATACGAATCTAATTCATTTGGATTAGCAGGACTTGTAAAATGGCTAGGACACCAACCACACAGATTCAACGCAGTACCAGATACAATTAACGAATTGAGAACAGCTCTTGATGAAGCGGCAAAAACCTGCGACCTCATTCTAACATCTGGTGGAGTGAGTATGGGGGATTGGGATTTGGTTCGAAAGATCATGCAAGAAGAAGGAGACCTCAATTTCTGGAGAGTCAAAATCAGACCAGGCTCTCCCCCATTATTTGGAACATGGAAAGGAACTCCAATTTTTGGCCTTCCAGGGAATCCAGTAAGTAGCCATGTAGTTTTCAGAATGATAGTAGCACCTTGGCTGCGTCACGCAACTTCCGCTACAGGACCAACAGAAACCTCAGTACGCGTAAAGCTGGCAGATAAAATAAAATCAACAGACGATTGTATGACTCTTAGAAGAATACAAATTCACAGTACTGAGGAAGGTCTGGTCGGCACACAAAGCAGCCACCAGGGCTCAGGTAATTTGGAAAGTTTAGCTAGTGCAGACGCATTAACTCTACTACAGCCAGGCCAGAAGGCCGAGGTTGGGGTGTGGATAGACGCACTCATATTATGAGGTGAAATTATGCAATATAGTAGTGATGAAGAAAGTAATTTGTTGGAAGTTTTGGTTAAACTATTTCCACAATCTAGCAAATCAACATTGCGTAAAATGCTAACCAGTGGCAGGGTCATAGTCGACGGGAAAGTGTGCAATCGCGCTAAACATGAAGTTGTAGTAGGGACTAATATTGAAATTTTAGATAAGGTCAAAGCCGCTGAAGAATCACCATCACCAAGATCTCAATATAATGGTCCAAAAATTGACATCATCTATGAAGATGAGGCAATATTGGTTGTCATCAAACCAGAAGGGATGCTATCTATTGCAACCAATAAATTAGAAACCGACACACTTCATTCTCGCTGTGTTGATTATGTACAATTTAGTGGTGAAAGAAATTGGTGTCATATTGTCCACCGTTTAGATCGAGACACATCTGGGGTGATGGTTTTCGCCAAGAATAAACAACACAAAGAAACACTACAACAACAATTCGCAGAGCGTAGTGTACACCGTACATACCACGCTCTTGTAGAAGGTCGCCCGGAGAAAGACTCAGGAACAGTTTCTGCTTGGCTAGCAGAGGATAAACACCTTCATGTTAGAAAGGTAAGTTCAACTTATCAAGGTGCAAAAAAAGCAATTACACATTGGGATGTTGAAGATAGTGACGACCACGTCTCACTCATCCACATTACTATCGATACTGGAAAAAGACATCAAATTCGGATGGCGATGAAAGAGTTGGGTTGCCCAGTTGTTGGTGATGAATTACACGAGTCTTCGGCCAATCCACTAAATCGCGTTTGTTTACACGCGACATCATTGGAATTCCTTCACCCACAAAGCGATGACCCAGTGCGTTTCTCATCAAAAATTCCTTTCACCGGCCCTGAATCTCAAAGATGATGTTAGGGCTCTGTTTAGGGAGGACTTCTTGAACCCTTGACGCGCCCAGTTAATTGGTGAGGTAATGAGTGAGCCCGGCGATGCAGGATGGATTGAGGTAAAGGGTGCTAGAACTCATAACCTACAAGACATTGATGTCAAATTACCAAAGGGTCAATTTGTCGTTATTTCTGGAGTTTCCGGCTCGGGGAAGTCTAGTTTAGCGTTTGACACATTATACGCAGAAGGACAACGACGTTATGTCGAAAGCCTCTCATCATATGCGCGACAGTTTATTGGGCAAATGAAAAAAGCAGATTGTGATTCAATCGAGGGCCTTTCTCCAGCAATTTCCATTGATCAAAAACAAGGCAGTCACAATCCACGTTCAACCGTTGCAACCGTCACTGAAATTCAAGATTACTTACGATTACTATGGGCTCGAATCGGCAAACCACACTGTCCACAATGTGGTCGCGAAGTTGCTAGACGTACTGTTCAAGAGATTGTAGATGATATTATGTGGAATATGGAGGGCCATGCAGTTGCAGTTTGGAGTCCAATAGTACGTTCTAGAAAAGGAACTCATCTTGATTTATTCCGCCAGTTAATTGAGCAAGGATATCTTAATGGGAAAGTCAATGGACACGAAGTGGAATTTGAAAACCCTCCTCAATTGGATAAAAACTTCCGTCACGATATAGATGTTCGAATAGACCGCGTCACCTGTACCAAAGACCGCCGTCAGCGTCTGACAGAAGCCGTAGAATCTGCAATTAAACTAGGAGGTGGAACTACAGCGATCGAAAGTTTAAGAGAGCCACCTGAAGAAATGAAGCTCAGTGAAGGAACTCGCTCTCGCTTTACCAAAGAGGGAGAAACCGTTGCATGGTCGGAAGATTTTGCATGCCCAGATCATGGTGCTTTCATGCCCGAATTATCACCACGAGTGTTCTCATTCAATTCACCCCTGGGTGCATGTAGTTCTTGTCAGGGTCTCGGAGTACAACGTCAATTTAATCAGCAATTGATCATCGATAAACACGCTAGTGTTTCCAAAGGCTGTATCGTTCCATGGCGCCAATCTATGTCTCCATCATGGTATAGGAAATTAATGGAAAATACTTGCCAGCATTATGGGATATCTACAACAGCACCATTTGAACTATTGAATGATGATGAGAAAGACATACTTTTGTATGGTTCTGGCTCAACCATAATCCATTACAAATTCACTAGTGAATCCGGCTCACAATACAACTACAGTAAACCATGGGAAGGAGTAATACCGCGCCTTCAAAAAACCTACACTGAAACAACCTCCGAACGAACCCGTTCACGCCTAATTTCCTGCATGACCGACTTAGATTGTTCGGAGTGTAATGGTGAAAAACTCAACGCAGCAGCTCGCTTTGTAACAGTGGGTGGTATTCGTCTTCCAGAAGTAAGTAATTGTTCAGTTCACGATGCATTATCAGTGATTAGGTCATGGCAACCAGATGGAGAAGGAGCTCCAGAAGCCTTTGCCGACATGATGGAAATACTCGACGAAAGAAGCCTCTATATCGGTAAAGATATTTTGGCAGAAATAGAATCAAGATTAGGATTCCTCGATAGTGTGGGATTAGACTATCTAACTTTGGATAGGGGGGCCAATACGCTTTCAGGTGGCGAAAGCCAAAGAATCCGTCTTGCAACCCAAATCGGCTCAAGATTAACCGGGGTGATGTATGTTCTCGATGAACCCTCTATCGGTTTACATCAACGCGATAATGCGAGATTATTGGAAACACTACGAGATCTAAGTAACCTTGGAAATACTCTACTCGTAGTTGAACACGATGAAGAAACCATCCGCCAAGCGGATTGGCTTTGTGACTTAGGCCCAGGTGCTGGACTAGAGGGTGGACGAGTCGTTGCTAATGGACCGCCTTTGGAGGTAATGGCCAATGAAGAATCTGTGACTCTTGCCTACCTTAGTGGTAGAAAATCAATACCAGTACCATCTTCGCGTAAGAAACCAACCAGTAAAATATTAGAAATCAAAGGAGCAACTCACAATAATTTACAGTCGATTGATGTCCAGTTCCCATTGGGTTGTTTGACCGCAGTAACTGGCGTATCAGGTTCAGGAAAATCATCCTTAGTCTCTGGAATTTTAGCACCTGCGCTGAAACGAAGTTTACACAATGCCGATTCAGTCGTCGGTAGCCATCACAAAATAGAGGGGATGGAATATGTTGACAAAGCGATCGTCATCAACCAAGCTCCAATCGGTAGAACGCCTCGTTCAAATCCCGCGACATATACCAAAGTGTTTGATGAGATTCGCATTTTATTTTCTAAGACAACACTAGCCAAAGAACGCGGTTATACTCCTGGAACCTTTTCCTTCAACGTCAAAGGAGGCCGCTGTGAAGCCTGCAGGGGTGGTGGCGCAATAAAGTTAGAAATGAATTTCTTACCAGACGTATGGATGACTTGTGATATTTGTGATGGCAAGCGCTATACTCGCGAATGTTTGGAAGTTACTTGGAAGGGTAAGACTATTCATGATGTATTGAAAATGGCAGTCGGTGAAGCGGTCAATTTCTTTGAACATCACAAGAAGATACATCGTACATTGATGACACTCAGCACCGTCGGCCTTGATTATATTAGATTGGGCCAACCTGCAACAACACTTTCCGGTGGAGAAGCGCAGAGAGTGAAACTTGCTAGTGAGTTAAGAAGAACTCCAAATAAGCATACTGTTTACATTCTTGATGAACCAACCACCGGCCTAGCATTTTCAGATGTTAAGAAATTAATTGAAGTATTATTTGAACTGAGAGACAAGGGCCATACCATCATCGTCATCGAACATCATCTTGATGTGGTCAAGTCTAGCGACTGGGTTATTGATTTGGGTCCAGAAGGAGGAGAACGCGGTGGTCAATTACTTGTAAAAGGTACACCGGAAGACATTGCAGCGCATAAAGAGAGTTTTACAGGGCAATATTTAGCACAGATGTTACAGTGAATACTTCCGTATTGTTCAAAGAGCGTAGGCTATGGCCTCCAAACGCCCCCCATAGGGGGGCGGTGCATTCCCATGGCTGTAATCCGCGTAGAAGTCACACCAAAACAAGGCGAAGGGATGCGCGATGTACGCGGAGACTCACTTCGTAGGCAATTACTTTCAGACCATGCAGTTAGTGCAACAGAGGTTCGTAGCATAGTTGGATTTCTCATCAAATCAGATATTTCAGAAGAGGAAATAGCAAAACGTTCAGACGACTTATTTACCGACCCGATCATTGAAACAGGATTTACTAATACACTTGCAATGAGCAACTCGGATATTTTCCCTACTGCACCAGATTGTGTAATCACTATTGGATTCAAACCCGGCGTTACCGACAATCCAGGCAAAGCAGCACTCGATGGCTTCCACACAATTTTTCCACAAGCAACCGATGCTGAAATTTCAACCTATATCACCTATGCATTCTATGGATTGCCAAGCGATTGCGATGGACAATGGCTAGCGGGAACGATTTACAATGGTCTGATTCAAAGAGCCCTTGTTTCTGATTCAGTAGCATGCGCCGCTGGTACTTGGCCAGAGATTGAATTTCCAGAAAGGCCACCACAAGTTTTCACTACACCGGAAACAATCAATCTTGAAATCAGTGATGCAGAATTAGAAGAATTATCTTATTCAGGACTACTCGCATTAAATCTAGAAGAGATGCAAACCATTCAAGGACATTACCGGGACGAAGAAACCCGCAATCTTAGAGAAGCGATAGGAATTTCACCCGATGCGCCAACAGACGTTGAGCTGGAATGTTTAGCACAAACCTGGTCTGAGCATTGTAAGCACAAGATTTTCGCGTCAAAAATACACCACGTTGATACGGAAACTGGAGAGGACACCACCATTGATTCAATCTTCAAAACCCACATTATGGATCCAACACACGACATGCAGAAGGATGTTGATTGGTTACTTTCAGTATTCCACGACAACTCTGGAGTAATCGCGTGGGATGATGATTGGTCTATTTGTATGAAGGCAGAAACCCACAATTCACCAAGTGCATTAGACCCCTATGGCGGCGCTATGACAGGTATTGTTGGAGTCAACCGCGACATTCTTGGAACTGGATTGGGAGCAAGACCAATCGCTAATACTGACGTTTTCTGTTTCGGACCACCAGACTGGGAGGGAGACTTACCAGACAATCTATTCCATCCATCTAGGGTTTTACGCGGAGTCCACGCTGGAGTTAGAGTTGGAGGAAATGAATCTGGAATACCAACAGTTAACGGCGCTATAGTTTTCGATGACAGATATATCGGAAAACCATTGGTTTACTGTGGTACAATAGGAATAATGCCGCGCCGTTTAGCAGATGGAAGAGAATCACACATCAAGACTCCAACATCAGGAGATATGGTCTACATGGTTGGAGGCCGAGTTGGCTATGATGGAATACATGGGGCAACCTTTTCTTCACTAGAATTAACCGAAGAATCTCCTTCTTCAGCAGTTCAGATAGGCGATCCGATTACTCAGAAGAAAATGATTGATATGATTCTTGAAGCGCGAGATAGCGGATTGATTACCTGCATTACAGATAATGGGGCAGGTGGCCTTTCATCCTCTATTGGTGAGATGGCAGAATATACAAATGGTTGTGAAATTGATTTAGCAAAGGTACCTCTGAAGCAAGCCGGACTTTCAGCTTGGGAAATTCTAGTTTCAGAAAGTCAAGAGCGAATGACTGTTGCAGTAAAGGAAGAAGACCGTGCAGCATTTGATGCACTGGCTGCACTGCACGAAGTGGAAGCAACACCAGTTGCAACATTTACTTCAACAGGAATTTTCCATGTCAAGTATAATGAAATGACTGTAGCATATTTGCCAATTGAATTCCTTCATGATGGCGTTCCACAATTACAATTAGAATCAGAATGGAAATCTCCACAACTCGAATCATTTAGCGTTCCAGAACATAGTGATCATAACGAACTTTTACTACGAATGTTAGCAAGGCCAAACATCACTAGCAAGGAAACTTGGGTTCGCCAATATGACCACGAAGTAATCGCTCAGACAGTCATCAAACCATTTGTTGGTGTTGAAAGAGATGGACCAGGGGACGCAGGGCTCATCGCTCCAATTCATGGCAATCCACACGGAATAGTTGTCTCTTGTGGAATCGCACCTAGATATTCAGATATCGACGCTGGTGCAATGGCTGCAGCATCTATTGACGAAGCAGTTCGTAATGCAGTGTGTGTTGGAGTCGATGTTGACAAAATAGCAGGGCTTGATAATTTCTGTTGGCCAGACCCAATAGAATCGGCCAAGACACCGGATGGGAGATTCAAACTAGCACAACTGGTTCGAGCAAATCGGGAATTGGAGAGAGTTTGCCGGGCTTATCGATTACCATGTGTTAGTGGTAAAGATTCAATGAAGAATGATTATGGTAGTGGGGAGGGCAAAATATCAATTCCGCCGACTTTACTATTCTCCTTATTTGGAGACCATCCAGATGTCAGATACACTGCTACAAGCGACCTTAAAGGCGCCGGAGAGCGCCTATATTTGGTCGGAACTAGCAAGCAAGAACTTGGTGCAAGCGAAATCGCCTTCATGCTAAAAGAAAGTGGAGAAGCAGGCGGAATTGGTGGCGAAGTACCACAATTACTAGATCCAGAATCACAACTTGATACATATCGCGCTCTATCAAAAACAATTCAATCCGGACTGGTTCGCACCGCTCACGATTGTAGTGAAGGTGGAATTGCAGTAGCAGTAGCAGAGATGTGTATTGGTGGTCGATGCGGCGCCAATATTGACATTGATGGAACTGGAAGCGGAGACATCTGGGGGAGAATGTGGGGCGAGTCATTAGGCAGAATCGTCATTGGAGTTTCAGCTGGAAACGAAGCTGACTTTGTTGAAGCAATGGCCGGACATTCTATCACATTATTAGGAATTTCAACGGTTGGAAACACTCTTAGCATTACTGATGGTTATGATGAATTAGTGGAATTACCAGTAGAACAATTGGTTACTTCTTGGCAAGGAACTCTTGACCTTACAGGAGGTGTTGCTTGATGGTAGATACGCCGAAAGTAGCGGTATTGTTTGGTTTTGGAATCAATTGTGATCACGAGACTAAAGCAGTGTTTGACTTGGTTGGAGGGCAAGCGACAAGAGTGCACGTCAACCATTTCATCAATGGCAATCATTCTCTAGATGAGTTCCATATTTTAGCAGTTCCAGGTGGGTTTTCTTTTGGAGACCACTTAGGAAGTGGCCGATTATTAGGGAATAGAATGCGCTTTGCACTACGTGACCAACTTCACGCATTTGTTGCTGCAGGAAAACCGATAATCGGAATTTGTAATGGATTCCAAGTTCTGGTAAAGACAGGATTGCTACCGGGGCCAGCAGCAGGACAAGACCCACTTCCAGATTTCGTCCAAAGAGCGAGTCTAACCCTCAATGATTCAGGTCGTTATGAAGACCGTTGGGTTACCTTAGAGTTTGATTCTAACAGCCCTTGTATTTGGACTAAGGGAATTACCAGAATCGACTGTCCAGTTAGACATGGTGAAGGTAAATTTGTATTACCAGATAACACAGATTTTGATATGTTAGCTGCCAATAATCAATTGACAGTAAGATATGTTGACCCTGCAACAGAAAACGGTGAAGGAATTACCGATGAGTTGCTCCCATTCCCATTATCTCCTAATGGTAGTATGAGGAACATTGCAGGAGTTTGTGATTCGACAGGATTGGTATTCGGATTAATGCCTCATCCAGAGGCTGTTTATGCTAAGTGGTTACATCCAGATCATACAAGAGATACAGCCCCAGGCCCAGAATCAAGTGGTGTTTTAGGCGAGTGGGAAGGAGAAGGGTTGCAGATTTTCCGCAATGCTGTAGATTATGCAAAAGCAAATCTTTGAAGAGCCAATCTCGAAGAGTTACCGAGCGCCTGAGCAGTGGATACCCATACAACACTTTACAGCACCCTTCAGACGCTTTCAACATAGAAGGTTAGCAAAGTGTTTTCACAAAGAACTCTCTTGCCCGAACTAGAGAATCCGTACGGGCAGCGGCGTTGCCTTCCACATGAGCCCCCCTATTCCTCAAGATTCGGATAACCCATCGACGTTGCCAGCGTTCATTCAAAGGTAATCGGACACCTGGAAATAATTTCCCAGACATATACCCCCTCTTGTTTATTCTAACAGTGCGCTTCTTCAAACGAACGGCCCTGGGAAGCAGTGTGAATTCTTTCTCGCTGTCGAAGGAATGGTGCGCTCCTGGATAGGCGTGCAAGTTAGCATTTGGCAGTTGAGGCATTAAATCTTCAACCAAATGAAGAGGAGTCCAATCATCAGCATCTCCATGAAGAATCAAAATAGGCGAATCCGACCAATTTTGGATATCGGGGCGGATATGAGCTGCCGGATAGAACGGAAGGTGGGCATCAAATGGGTCCCCTAGAATCTCGATAATTGGAGACCATGCCGAATACAGTGCTACAGTTCCACCAAGACTCCACCCCGAGACCCCAATCTTTCCAATTCTAGGGTCTTTTTCTAACACAGAACGAGTTCTGAAGGCGTCAACGAGCATCATTGAATGGGTTACTGAGAGTTGATCGTCAACCGTGGAATCAATCGACCTTGAGGTGAATGAATTGACCTTACAAACCGCAAGCCCAGCATCGAGCCAACCATTGACATGGTCTTGATGATGGGATGACCAACCCATGCTTCCGTGAAAGGCAATTATACACCCGAATGGCCCCTCGCCTTCAGGAATAAACAGTTCAGCCTCAACATTTGTTTCTGGAGTTTTTTCCAAACCAGTCAGTATGTGATGAATCTCAAACGGAGAGCGGGATTGAACTTGTAATCGCTCAACCATGAGACTCCGAATACTTACATCACTTCAAATGTGGTTTCATTATCGGGATAATCTACAGTGATTTTCACCTTTAGGTCGGGTTGAGGTGCGTATGAAGCATCCATACGATTTACTCAATGGCCATGTTCAAGCAAGCCCGCAGCATCGGCGGAAACCAGCAGAAGTGTCAGGATTGCAACGCCTATTAGAACGTGCATCACCGCTCTCTTTCCCGTTTCCGGGTTGTGGATGTCAGGTAATGTATCTACTGTTGCAACGTAGAGGAAAGTTCCAGCAGAGAATAGCATAGCCAAACCGATTAAATGGGACTCTAGATCTGCAAGGGCGTAGTATGCCAATAACATCATTACAGGGGTTGCGAGTGAAAAGATTACAACATCTTTGATAGTATCGTTTCTTTCCTCTCTCTCATGCATCGAGAAGACACCTAGGCTAAATGCGGCTGGTGCTTTGTGAATCAATACTGCAAGGGCAACCGTCGCAGTCAAGGCAATGCTGCCAGTTGCAGCAGCGGCACCGATTGCTAAACCATCGGTCGCGGAGTGAAGAGTCAGACCGAGAACCAGCATCCAACCAGAGTTACTGTGGTGAACATGGTCGTGTCCATGATCATCACCGTGGTTATGGTGCTCCTCGTGGACAGCATGACCAATTCCCGCACCTTCAAGGACAAACATCATCATGAATCCAGCGAGAACCGCTCCTCCCAATAGAAGTCCACTAACATGCCCCTCGTGCCCTTCTTCTTCCACATGATTATGGCCAGAGACAGCAACCTCAATCTCTTCTATTGCAGTGGTTGCATTAATTTCACCCTCCTCATATTCTTCGATTGTATGTTCTACAGACTCGGAAAGAGGCATGTCCGCTTCTTCGTGATCAGCTTCTTCTTCGTGATTAGCCTCTTCTTCATGGCTGTCGTGATCATCATGACCTCCAAGAAGACCTTCAATCTCCTCGATTGCTTGCGCATTAGTAATCTCCCCGTGATTAACCTCAAGCAATACTAGAGCGATTGAACCTGCCAAAGCACCATCCTCATCGTGCGCATCTTCTTGGGTTGCAATTTCGTACCCTTCAGGAATTACAATCAGCATTGCAGAGGCAATAATAATTCCAGATGCTATAGCAGTCATCATTTTCAAGCGGTCTGGGTTTTCTTTCATCTTAGAGAAAACAGGTATCAGTCCAGCGATTAGAGCTATAATCAAAGTCAGTGCAACGTAAAGAAATGGTGCTTCGGCCATGCTACTTCCCCCACTAATAACTATATGAAAACTGTTATTAATTTTAACACATACGCGGTAACATGAGCCGGATTCTATCATTCAGTACGGACAACGAGTTCGCCGAACAATTAGCACGATTAATCATCGATTCTGGTTATAAAAACCGTAGTATGTTTTTGCGCGATGCAAGTCTACATTTTGCTGAAGCTAAGCGCAGAGGGGACCTTGAAACAATGGATGATGACACTGTATTAGAAGGCACCATTGTGATCTATTACCAACACGGTGTTGAAAACAAACTCATGGAATTGCGTCATTCTCATGAAATTGATGTATTTTCTTTCCACCATAATTGCTTGACGGAGAGCCATTCCTGCGTTGATACGATGCAGGTTCGAGGTAATGCCAGATCTTTTAGAAAGGCAATTGACAAACTGAATAATACCCAAGATGTCGATAAGGTAGAATTTGTTGCAGCGCCTATGCGAGAGCACGGTTGCTGCTAAATTTAATCTAAGATTCGAGGCTAATGTTACCTACTGTAAATGGAAATGTTCAGTTTAAATAATTAACAAAACATCACAAAGATTGAGAGCGAGGAATACATCCAATTGGATATGTCGCGCATTTGTGTACTCGGCGGAGGCCTAGTTGGAAGATTTGTGGCTTGCACATTGTTACAGCGTGGACATGAAATTTGCCTTGTTGATTCAGAACAAATAACTCAATTACCAAGTACGATTGAATTAGTACAAACTATGATTCAACCTGAAAACATTTCTCAAATAGTATCCGGCTTTTCTGTGGTTGTAAATTGCTTACCCGGGCGAATCGGCCATGCAGTTCGCGCACCGCTATTGCGCTGCCCAAATATGCTTGTAGCAGACTTGGCATTTACCTTAGAAGACCCAAGAGAGTTGAACCAATTAGCAATTGACAACAATTCAACAATGGTTTATGATATTGGAATTGCACCTGGATTATCGAATGCTCTACTAATGGATGCTCAATGCGATTTCACCTCATTACAAAGCGCTAAAATCTGGGTGGGAGGAAATCCACAACAGAGCGACGATGGATGGTCATACATGGCACCTTTTTCGCCATCAGATGTGATTGAGGAATACACCCGCCCAGCGCGAATTAGAAGAGCTGGAGTCAATGTAATTGAGCCGCCGCTTACCCAACGCCACGCTGTATCAGTACCAGGGTATGGGCAAATGGAAGCCTTCCTAACCGATGGACTTCGCTCACTATTAGATACAATTAACAGCCAAGAACTTCTAGAATATACTGTTCGTTGGCCAGGACATATCGATCGTTATATTGCAGGTAACTTTTCAGAACAAGAACTGCTCAACGCTTGGAAATTTGACGATGATAGACCGGAGTTCACTTGGTTAGCAATCGAGGTTGTAGCCGAACAAGGGAGACGTAGATGGGACATTATTGATGAAGGCGGGGACGGTTGGTCCTCCATGGCTAGAACGACAGGACTCGTCACCGTTGAAGTAACAGAGATGTTAGCGGAAGGACTGATCTCGCAAAGTGGAGTGATGGCTCCAGAGATTCTCGGACAATCAAAACATTTGTTACAGCGGATAACCGATAGAATGAGCAATAGCGGAGTTAAGATAACTCGTAGCGAATAATTACTAAGACTCTAGGGGAACATCCAATGACAAATTCAAAATTTGAAAAGTTACTTGAAAATCCTCTTTTCAAGTCCTTTTTATTCTATTCAATATTTAGGGCGTTTTATGGCACAGCAATCCTGCTAATTACGTGGCTATTTGCGACAAACACCGAATATCCTCTTTGGACATCAGTAGTATTCTTGTTATTTTCCATGGTATTTTCTAGAATACTATTAAAAAAATTAAAAAATAAAACGGCTAACAAAGAATTGTAAAATAATCACAACTATCAAAATCATATTGATATACAACCGCTTCAAAGGACTACCATGAAACCTAGCACCCTCTCCTGTCTTAATGGGAATAAATTATTGCTAACCACACTAATCTCTCTTGCGTTGTGCTTGGCTTCACCAGTCGCCACCGCTGAACACGAATGGGACCACCGCTACACACTAACCGGCATTGTCACCGATGCTAACGGCGAAATTGCAACCGATACACCAGTATTTCTCGACTGCAGCCCTGAAAATGCTAATCAAGAAATATGCGGCCATAATGAAGGAAGAAATTCAACTACCGATAATAATGGATCATATTTACTAATTCTCCACATCCACATCACAGATCATGGCGCGGTAATATATCTCTTAGTTGACAATAAAACCTTCCCTCACGTTCTTGATTTAGAAGGAGATGATGGTCAAGCCGAAGAAGGCGACCGTATGGCTACGATGGATATTGCCCTTACACAGGAAGTAAAACAATCAATGCTAAATGAAACTTTAATCATTGGGGGCTCTTTGGTTTTGGTTCTAATTCTAGCAACGATGATGGCTATTAATTTTAGGAAATCTGACGCAGGAGCTACAAAAAACAAAAGTTCACAACAAAGAACTGACTTACTAAGTTGTCCAAAATGTGATACGAAATTAAAAGATACGAATCTGAAAGATCACTTGAAGAAAAGGCACTTCTATAGTGAATCAGATGCGGAAGAAGAGTTGAAAAATCAAACTCTACCTTGATCGACTAACCATTGTTGGCCATAATAGTTCCATTGTTCCATAGTCCAACCAACAGGAATGCCTTCTGGAGGGATTGCTGGCCCTACTACTGGTGTAACAGCCTGCGGTGCAGCAAGTTGTACAGTTGGAGCTGTTACAGAAGGAATCATCGAAGGTGCTGAAGATGGACTCCAAAGGTGTTCATCTTTTGATATTGCACTCCCCTTAGATTTGCGCACTATTATCCAAGTTACTGGAATCAATGCAAAGATAGCAACCATGACCCACAACCAGACTTTTTGGTAAATCGCTTCTTCAACAGTTCGTTTTGCATCCTGTGGATAAAAGTCTTGTTCATCTGAAACACCATCTCCATCACTATCAAGGCAGCCAATACGGTCAACGCTGGAATATCCTTCAACCAATGGACAATCGTCACTGAGGTTGGTCGCAGATTGATCTGCGAACCCATCACCATCTGTGTCTGACCAGATACGAATGTCATTTGGCCATGAATCTTCAACATCATATACACCATCACCATCAGCATCTGGGCAACCTTGTGAGCCATTTGTTGAGGTTCCATATTGTGTTGGACAAGAGTCGCCCCTGACCCCTTCAACCCTATCACCAAATCCATCTAAATCGTAATCATCCCACTGACTTGACTCGTTTGGTAAAGCATCTCCTTCATCAGAACGGCCATCACCATCAGTATCCAGGCAACCTAATCGGTCAACAATTGATGTTCCAAAGACATCTGGACAATCATCATAGTCATTTCCAAACGGTTCATCACCATAGCCATCACCATCGCGGTCAAACCATTGAGTCTGATCAGAAGGAAAAGCATCAGCACCGTCTTCAGCAGTGTATGATGTGCTTGGGTCTGACCATCCGTCACCATCAGAATCGCGGCAACCAAGGCGGTCATTGAGTGACTCGCCGGCAAGAGAAACACAACCATCTGGATCATTTCCATCTGCATTATCACCATAACCATCTTCGTCAACATCACTCCATTGAGTACTATCATAATCGAAAGCATCAACGCTTTCTGCCCAGCCATCGCCGTCTAAATCAGTACATCCTAGCACGCCACCTTGACTGGAAGTGCCCGAAATCTTTGGACAATTATCATTTACGTCTAGATAACCATCTCCATCATCATCAAAGTCTTCTGTGGAATCTTCGCAACCATCTCCATCAATATCATTACCTTGGAATGAAACAAAACCAAGCGTACCTAAAGGACACATATCCTGACCACGCACACCTCTGCTACAATCAATACTCGGCCCGCCAGTATCGCACATACCATCATCATCATCATCATAATCTTCATCCAAGTCTCGGCAGCCATCAGTATCGTAATCGTTTAGATTATCGCTGGCCCAATTGAGCATTCCTTTGCTGCAACGATCATCGACATCAAGAACAGCATCATCATCATCATCAAAATCTTCACTTAAATCATTACAACCATCCGAATCATAATCGGTTGACAACTGCGAAGTCCAATCTAGTACACCAAGTTCGCAATCATCATCAACGTCGAGTATTCCATCATTGTCATCATCTGAGTCACAGACATCACCCAAACTATCCAAATCATGATTCTCTTGCCCATAGTTTTGGATGTCTGGACAATTATCGACAACATCGGCAACACCATCGCCATCAGTATCTGTCCGAGGGTCGATTCTAACGACTTCATCCTGCCCGTTATCAACATAGTAGAGGTGACCATTTGGACCAATTTCTAGGCCCATGATAGATGAAGCTGAAGTTTGCACCGAACCAGCTTCAACCGCACTCTTGCCATTGGTGGCCAAGTCGTATGCAATAATCCGACCATTGCCGTTAAGGGAGACGAACAGTTGATCTCCATCGAGTGCAATTCCAGAAGGTCTGTCAAGACCAGTCGCTAGAACGCCCCATTCGACGCCAGTAATATCTGAGTATTCTTGGAGCGGCTCTAATCGAGTAGATTCACTCATGATGTTTTGTGTGTTGTAAGAGGTATCATCAGTATTGACCCACAGAACACGGTTTGCACCAGCATCCGCAATGTAAAGAATTCCTGAATCTTTGTCCAAAACCATGTGGCCAGGGACCCCATAAGCATGCGTAAGTGAGATATCAGCGTAACGACGAACAATTCCATCGGAATGGTCATCTTCACCGGTATCGTGGTCAGCTTGGAAATCATAGTAAACCAGTTCACCATAGTATCCGTCATTGTACCAATATGAATTTCCTGAATCGTGAGCAATACCTACGCCATAAGGAGATTCATGGTTCATGTCAATGTGACTGCCAAGAAGACCGTTACCATTATTTTGATTTTCGACTGCAAAATGGCTAAGGGAAGATGGCCATAGGGTGGGCCCCATGAAATTATTTGGAGAACCCTGTCCACAGAAAGTATTCCTCGTTTCTTGAGCAGAACCCCATTGCCAATCAAATTCTGGATGGTACGCTCCAAATGCAATAGCACTCACTTCTTCGAGAAAGTGATTTCTATTCGAATCTTGCCGATTCTCGGAGGTTTGATTTTCTAATCCTGTGTCATGGATGATAGTGATGCTGTCAGTGGCGCGATTCGCCACCCACAATTCATTTGCTCTACCCGGGTGGAATTCAAGATCGCGTGGGTCTGAGAGGGAGTCGGAATAATCGGCGATTACTACTTCGTCGAAGCCAACTCCAAATTGTGGAACTACTGAATCGCCCGCGTTTCCCATAGCATTAGATGGCAGGAAAAAAAGCATAATCATTAGAAGAACAAGACCAACTCGTCTATTTGCCATGTGTAATGCAAAGCGCATTCTGTTTTCATACCTTGCTAAGGTTGACAACACGATAGTCAGCACAACAATTCTCACATAAGAATTATATTCATGAAATGCACTAATGTTCAGTGAGAGCCGGCAACAAGTTTAACGCCTAATTTTTGTATTATTGCACATGGAAGGAGCCAGCAACCAGCCCCCAAACGAAACCCCCTCACCCCTTTTTGTCGGGAATATAGCCTCATCAACATCAATCTCCGCAGCGAGCCCACTGGAAAATAATCAAGCCGCCAGCATAATATCTCAAAGCGGTTGGATATACTCAAAGGCGACATTTCGCAAGTTTTACCTCGTACCTTCCTTGCTTTTTTCCGTACCAGGTCATATTGCAGTATTTGGGTCTATTTTCTTTAACCCCCTCGAGGAAACCGGAATAATAATGTGGGCCCTTTCACCCATAGTGGCCATTATCATTTTACTCCTTCTTCTAATCATTGGAATTAGTAAAAAAAATAAAAGCGTTATTTATGCAGTATTGGCTGGAGCAATTACTGATACGATTATTTGGTTTGGCACAATATTTTACTATCTCGCTTTCACTGGCGGTTGGTGAGATCCACTCAAAGATCAGTAAAAACCTGTAAACAAATCATTCTTCTTCAGAATCGTCTTGCATTCCTGCGAACGCAGCACGAAGTTCTTCAACATCAATACGGTTGTCTTCATTAATGTCAAAGGCTTTGATAATTGATGAGACTTGACCAGGTGAAAGGGATTCTCCAACTAGTGATTGTAGTCCTTTGTGTAACTCAGGTCCGTTGATAGAGCCATCAGAATCTCCATCTATTTGTGCAAATAAAGCGTCAACTGAAAGGTCATTCTCTTCTAAACAAGTTGCAAGTTTTTGCATTGAATCATTTAGTGTCCATTGTTGTTCATCATCAGGTGACGTGTCGCTCATATCCTTTGACAATAGACCTAAACCAATAACTCTTTGCAATATTAGAGAATCAACAGTATCCGATTAATCGCTCAGAATTTCTCCTGTTTGAACAGCCCATAAGCGAGCGTAAATACCACCTAAACCTACTAATTCTTGATGCTCACCACTTTCGACTATTTTTCCGTCATCAAGAACAATAATTCTGTTTGCATAACGAATCGTTGAAAGGCGATGTGCGATGATCATAGTAGTTCTATTATCGGAAATTTTTGCTATGGATCGTTGTAATGCAGCTTCGGTTTCATTATCTACAGCAGATGTGGCCTCATCCAAAATCAACAATGCAGCATCCTTGAGAACAGCCCTTGCAATAGCAATACGTTGCCGCTGTCCACCACTCAAACGGTATCCGCCTTCACCAACCAAAGTATCCCATCCATTCGGCAATTGCTCTACAAATTCTCTTGCTTCAGCAACATCCGCCGCCGCCCAGACTTCCTCATCAGTTGCATCTGCTTTACCATATCTGATATTATCTGCAATGGTGGTTGGGAATAATGTTACATGCTGATCTACTAATGAGATGTTTGAACGTAAAGACGGTAAAGTCCAATCTTGACTTGATTTACCAACCCACTCAATATTGCCTCCATCAATATCGGAAAATCTCAACAACAATCGCGTAAGTGTTGATTTTCCAGCACCAGTAGCACCGACCACACCCAATGTCTGGCCAGCAGTAATTGTTAGATTTAAATCTGTGAATAATGGTTCTCTATCACTATAACAAAAACTAACATTGCTCATCACAATATCTGATTTCCTAGCATCTTCTCTAGTGGCAACGAACTCGCCATCTACGATTTCTATTGGACTCTGTAGTAAATCCAAAACACGCGTACTACTAGCCATCGCTCTTTGATATAAATCAAATGTTTCACCAAGACGAGTAAGCGGCCAAAGCAATCTTTGAGTCATGAAAACCAAAACTGAATATGCCCCGATAGCAAGAGATCCTTCTAATGTTAGCCAGCCACCAAGAAGTAGGGTTGCAGTAAATCCAACGAGAATTGCCATACGAATTAGTGGCGTAAAAGCTGCAGATAATCGAATTGCTTCCTTATTTGCCATCCTATACTGTTGACTTAATTCTCCAACCCGCTGAGCCTCTAGCGTTTCAGCAGTAAATGATTGAATTGTTGTCATTCCACTCAAATCATTTTCTAATAGAGCATTCATTTGCCCTGCAGCATATCGAACTTCAATATAACGCGGTTCCAATGATTTCTGATAGCGGAACGAGCCCCACAAAATAATAGGGATTGGAATAACTGCAAATAGTGCGACTTGCCAAGAAATAACCAGGAAAACAGTAGAGACGATTATCACAGTTGTAGCAACTTGTAAAATATCATTAGCACCCTTATCTAGGAATCGTTCAAGTTGGTTAACATCATCATTTAAAATCGCCAATAGATCTCCCTTTTGCCTCTTATCGAACCATCCACTGCCTTGTTTTTGTATATGTTGAAAGGTTTCAATTCGCATTTCATGTTGAACGGTTTGCGCTAAGTTACGCCATAGAATAGCAAAGAAGTATTCGAATAAAGATTCAAGACCCCAAATAGCGAAAGTCAAAACCGAAAGGAAAATTAGTTGCTGCATTGGGTCGGCAATACCAAGAGTTCCCAAATACGAATTTTCCCTTAGAACAACAATATCAACTGCTAGGCCAATGAGTAGCGGTGGAGCCAAATCCCAAATCTTGTTTAGGATTGAGCAAAGACTTGCTAAGCGGACAGTGGATTTGTGCGGACGCATATAATGCATCAAGCGCGACAAAGGGGCTTCTCCGCTCATACCCTGTCCTCAACGGCTTGTGCAATAAGACTCCCTTTTACCAATATTACAACCAATTACAGCAAAAGCCCTATTCAATAGAGAGCCAAGCCCACATTTAGGGTTGAAGATGCGCCGAGACGATATGACCACTTTGCAGTATGTTACGAGGCCGTCTGAGCATTGCCGACACATCACACTCATCGACCCAGCAAGCCAATCTCCAGATGTTGCTGCAGAGCGAGTGATGGTAGCGATTGACTGTGGAACATCAATGATATTCGTAGGCGGCTCAACAAACACTCCTGACGCAATCGTACACGCGACTTGTGAAGCTATCCAAGAAGCCCTAGAATTACGCGTCTTTGCTGCAAGCCAAAACCCCGAATGCGATGAAGAAGATAGCAAGATACCAGTCGTCTTATTCCCAGGTGGAGCCCATGCATTATCCCCAGCAGCCGATGCTATCACATTCATGATGCTGATGAATTCAATCAGTAGGAAATTTCTTGTTGGAGAACAAGTTAGAGGCGCCCCTCATCTGCACAAATTTGCAGTTGAAGCACTTCCCACCGGATATGTTGTTTGCGCACCGGGTGGAAAAGTCGGTGAAGTTGGTCAAGCAGAATTAATTCAAGAAGGTGATGTTGAATTGATAAATGCCTATGCAAGGTGTGGGCAAATGTTCGGATTCAAACTGCTTTATCTCGAGGCAGGCAGTGGTGCTGATACACAAGTTGCCCCAGCCCTAATAGAGAGTGCAAAACAAGTTGAAGGTTTGACACTATTAGTTGGTGGCGGGATTAGAACTGGGGCACAGGCCAAGATCGCTGCACAAGCAGGTGCGGATTGGATAGTAACTGGAACTCTAACAGAAGATGCAGCCGATTTGGCAGAATTACGTTCACGTTTGAGTGAAGTAATAGACGCGCTTTAAGCAACCCTGGTAGCATTTGCTAGGAGTAAGATTTCTTACGCTATTATACTGTTCAGTAGCGTTGCTGTGAGTGCCAAAAACTACATTGATTGTTTTTGTTGGTTGGGTGCGGATTAAACGAAGGCGCCCCTTCATTGGTTCTATTTGCACCATTTGGGCGGTAACTTGTCCAATCATGATTGCAACTTAGATAATACACGCGGAAAGGACGACGTTTTTTACCATGCCCCATCTTCTCTGCATTAACCCAGCCCTCATGCATCATAAGTCGTAGCGGGTCTCTACAGATTGGACAAAATGGATTTTGGTTTCGGATGTCTGCTTCGAGCTGTTTTGGATCCAGCATCCAATGGGATTGGTAAACATCATAGTGGGGTTGAGTGCTTAATTTCATCTTCCCGTCTTTGTTGCGCTCCCATTCTCCAGGAATTTCAGTTTCTAAGAGAAACATAGCATCGCATACGGGAGATTTTACAGTCCCTATGTTTTTTTCCAAGACGGATTGACCGAATTTAGGAAAAAGTCGGCCTCTGATGGTGTAAGAAGCCTTGCGCATAGTAAATGTTGTCTCACCTAAAAATAAACTCGCCCCATCCGATTCTAACCATTTTTGGATATTTTGTTTTTGTTTCTCTAGAGCCGCAAGACCAAAGCCAGATGGATAACAACTGTCGCAGTTCTCGCAATGATGGCCCCGTCCACGTGGTTCCATCCCCAAACCTTCGTGTCCAAAATATAGATATGTTGCCCCACATTTCCCATTGGCATTACCAGGGTGTCTATCGCAACTACAGGGATGGTTAAGTATGGCTGGCATGGATTTGTTAAAAAATAAGACATATATATATTGGGTTGGTTGTATTTCAATTATTCATGAAATTGATGCTCGCTTCAAATTACCAATTTTTTTGAATAAAAAATAGAACATTGCAATAAGAGCAATCATCACTATTATTGGAGATAATAATGCAAGTATGGTTAGAACTACGGCCGCAATCGCTTCAAAGATTGCAATTAGCGGATTTGCTAGGCCACCAGTTGTTCCAGTAGAAGCAGCTCTGGTAGCAACAGTTCCTATTTGTACAGTGCCTGCAGAACCCCCTCCAGCGATTAAAGCAACAGTCCATTGTAACATCGGATCAAAATCACCGAGCATGGATGCGGATACAAACACTCCAGCAAGTGCTGCTGCAGGAGTAGCAACAACATCTAGCAAATTATCAATCCATGGAATGAAATAACCACCGATTTCAAATGCAACTGCTGCGGATAAAATGGCAAAGGCACCCCAACTGTCTAACATTGCAAATTGACCATCTAATTCCATCCAATCAAGGTTAGCAGCGAGACTCATCATCGCTGGTGGTAAAAAAATACGAAATCCACAGGCAGCAGACAAACCAATTCCAACACTAACCGCAGAAATCAAAGACAAAAAGTCCATCTCAATCCTCGTCCTCGTAGAGAACAGGGTCTCCTGAACCACCAGGGCTAGGAGGGCGAGGGCCATCAACATCGATTCCCTCTTCGATTACAGTTTCATCAACACCAAGTTCAACGCGCCCACCTTTTGCAAGATGCGCCATATCATCGGTTTCAGGAGTTGATAGTGTTCTTTCAACATTCGGTGAATTAGCATACGCCTCTCGCTTAGCATCACGTGCATCTTGTTCACGAACAAGTGAGAGGGAGTCTGCGAAAACGCGTCCAACAACTTCTCTAGTACGTTCGCCCCGCTTAGCAGAATCAAGTTCAGACATCATAGCTTCGTTCTGCGTTTCTAATTCTCTGAATTCTGCAGTACGGTCGCCAAGTGCAGACTCAAAGTCCGCAATCGTCAAAGTCATCTGTTGAATTCTCTCATCTCTATCAAAGACATCACTATGGAGGCGACGCTCTCTCCTTCTCAGAGATTCATATTCTCGATTTCTTTCCAATAACCTTCTCTTCAGTTCCTCAATTTGCTCAACTAAATAATCGTGTTCAGCAGAAACCGAACGAGGCCCTTGCATTACTCTCTCGAGTTGTTCTTCTAATTCAGCCAATCTTGAATCTCTAGCATCAAGCAATCCACGCAAACGATCTGCGATATCTCGTAGCCGTTGACGTTCTTCTTCTAGAGCCGTGTTTGCAGCAGTCTCTACTTCATATTTTCCAGCCATATCATCAAGCTGTGATTTCAATGAACGAACCTCGTCCGCAGTAACTGAAGTCAAGCCGGCCTCAGCGGCTCTTTCCAAAGCTTCAACCATTTGAGAAATACGTCCTTCCATTTCACCAATCACTTCGTCTTGCTCATTCGACAAGTTTCGTAATTGACTAACTTCCGTCTCCATAGATTCTCTTTCCTTCTGTGAAAGTGAAGATTGCTGACTTGCTAATTCCGCCTGGGTATCGGCGAGCACTCGTGATAGGTGAACATTCTTTGCTTCAAATTCCTGAAGAGAAGACTCCGCATCATTTAGTCGCGCAACTTCCGGCGCAACCAAGTCCTCTCTTTCCGCCAAATCAAGTTCTAAAACTCGGATTCTTTGCTTTACAGAAACCAACTCATCATTGCGTCCAGCTAGTTCTTGCCAAGCGATGAGAACCTCTTCCACCAATTGGTCTTGAGGATAGCCGCGAAGCATCCCTTCGAGCACCGCTCGTTCATCTCCTGAAGCATCACTAATTCGTCCGATGCCACCCGCTGTTGAAGTTCCTAGCGTCATACAATGGGCAATCGCCGCTCAACCACTCTTGAACTTTGCCAATAGAAACAGGCATTAGGAGGGGAGTTTGATACCCCTTGGCAACTATTCAACCTATCAAATTTAGTTGATTGATGTGAACATTTCATCAGGCATTTGCTGAGCCAGTGCTAGAGCACCAGTTGCAACCTTGTCAATTGGTTCTTCAACACACCAGACATTTACATCACCGATATCGGAGATTTCGTCAGCAACACGAGCTGCTAATCCTTCGATTAGAGAGCCGCCACCAGAGATGATGACATTGTTACGAAGAACTGGTTGATATTCAGGGTCTGCACCAGCAACGATTTGCTTGATACCGTTTCCAATCTTTGGAATAATTGATTCACATGCCTCTTGAACTAGGTCTCCAATGTCTACCACTTGCTTCTTACCTTCAACTGAAAGTTCAACAATTGCTTCACGAGTGTCTCCACCTACATAGGAAACTTCCTCTTTCCAACGGCGAACCATATCCTTGGTTACTTGAGCGCCAGTGTACTTCTTTCGGATCAGTTCCATTAGTGCCTCATCCAACCAATCTCCAGCTTCTTGAAGAGTAATTTGGTCTTCTTCGGTTGGGAATGTTCCGTAAATACGTGCGATGTCAGTTGTTCCAGCGCCAATATCTACTACGATAGAACTAGCGATTTCTTCAATTCCGAATGCTGTAGCGAATGGCTCAGTAACTACCATTATGGCATTTACTTGTCCACGAAGTGTTGCAACTAGGTTGGACTTGTCAGTGAATGAAACGTGAGATGGTGAGCAAATTACTCCGAAAACCTCATCGAATTCTTCAGGATCTACTGTTTCCAGTAGGTGAGAAACAAACGCCTTTGCAGCAGCAAGGTTTGCATCATCATCTTGAGCAACTCCAGCAGCCATTGGGCGGTATATATTACAGGCCAACTTGTTTTTCAAAGCATCATTACCGAAAAGAACATCTCGCCCGAGGAAGTTACGAGCAATAGGGTCCTTCGGTCGTCCAACAACAGTTTCAATTGTATGGCTTGCACCAGCACTTGACGCGATTGTTGATTGGTATGTTCCCAAATCTATTCCTACGTAGAGTCTTTCTCCCATTTTATTCACCTTCCGCGTTGCGGACAAACCGCCGAGGATGCCACTACCCTTCAAGGTTCACCTTCACTAAAAAGGGGTGATATCTGCATAAGTAAGCAAAAAAAGACCCTCAGTACAACGAAAATAAAAACTATTCCCCATCACTTTCAACAGGAACCAGTTCTTTCTCAGTTATATCGGAAAAGGCCTCATTAAAATCTTCGCGAAGAAACTTCTTAGCGACTAATAACGCGCCAACTAAACCACCAATCAATCCTATAATTGCTAACATTAGAACTCGCTTTTGTTTAGCAATTTCTTCTTTATTTAAAATCAAAGAATTGTCATCATCTATTGAGGAGTTATCCCATAATGAAGTGAATACATTTTGACTGCTTTTTGTTATTAATTCATTATTCGCCTCTGGAGATTGGTTTGAACTTTGTACAAAGAATTCTAGGTACAACTGTTGTCCATTAATGTCGTATGAAGGGAGATCGGTTGGAATTACCCAGATACAAAAGAATTCATTTGAATCATCCCCTCTCACCCCCGCAACACATCGAACTAATTCCGAAGAACTCTCATTCGAATCATTATGTGTTATCATTATTTTAACACCGGTCGTCAATTGGTCCTCATCACTGTCTTCTGCTAACCATCGTACCAACATCACATCTTCCCAAACACTGCCATTTTCTAATTCTGAGATGATAGTAATTTGCGGAGTATTATCTATTGGCCTGCAACCATTTTCCATTACAGGCCAGCTACTGTTGAGTATTTCTGTATAGCAGAGATCTACATTATCCTTTACTGAATCCGCATCCGAATCATCAACACACCCGTCCGAATCTAAATCGAAACCACTTGCATCCTCATCCCCACACAAGTCAATATCGTCAGTTATTGTGTCTCCATCTGAATCATCAATACACCCGTCCGAATTCAAATCGAAACCACTTGCATCTTCAACCGGGCAGAGATCTAATACATTTTCAATACCATCGCCATCACTATCCACCCAACCGTCGTAATCTCTCTGCACTCCTTTAGCAGCGATAGAAAATCCATTTTGATCCCCATCAAGACCGACAGTTCCCGGTGAGTTTCCAGGCGAGATATAGCGGGTGCGAACTTCAATTTCAATCCATTCAATTTCACTTAAGTCAACAGCATCCAAATGAATTTTCACAGTGGTTTCATTGCTTGATGGAAATGAATTGTTATTTGAGTAATTAACAACGCTTTCGTAAAATAAGGTATTAGCGCCATCAGTATTTGTTTTACCCGAGATAGCGACTTGCCCATTTGAGAGACGTACGACTAGTAACATGTCATCGACCAGATAAGGTTCTGGCGATGCAGGGAATGCCATTGTAACATCCAATGGTTGGTCTTGCTCTATTGAAAGCCGCTTTGTCCATACTTCTCCACTTGAAAGGAACGGGCCTACGGCCCCGTCTCCATTCCAGGGATTATTAGCTAAATTTTCCAATGGAGTAAGGTTTCCATTTCTTTGTGATAATAACTGCATAGGTTGTAATTGTTCTAAACGATAGGAATCGTGGATCCAAACATCACTAGCCGGAGAAACATTGCCCGCGGAAATCATATTTTCCAATTGTTCAAAATCAACTAATTGAGATAAATTTAGACGGCCAAACCCATCATATGGATTTCTCAAATCCTCTTCTCCATTTCCAGCGTTTCTTTCATCTAATGGCAAAGGAGTACTTGCAATCGCCATCAAAGCCCGTAACATCGGCCCAGAAGGAGTGAAGCCATCACCCAACATCAAATTGGAAGAATGATTCAGGGAACTATTGACCCATTGAGGGCGTAATTGATCGATAGAAATATCATTGGTGTTTTCCAGTGAACCACGAATCCACCCCTGTTCAACCATTTGCTGTATTATGGCAGCAGTGCTTGCTGCCATCGGAGTAGCCATACTTGTGCCGCTTGATGAGCGCAAGTCATCATTGTAAGAATTATCAATGCCATCAGCCTTCGCCGATAGAATTGATGTTCCAGTTGCGAGTGCGAAAATACCAGTTGTATCCGCTTGCAATGGGCCATGGGCGTTTGATGCCCAGCGTTGCGATTGATCATTTTTTATTGAAGCCCCAATAGCAGCAACATTTCTAGCATTGGCGGGCTCTAAGACTTCACCACCACCATTGCCCGGGGCGATAAATGCAAGCGACCAAGGAAATTCCCTTCCCCATGCGTCAAAATCAGCTGAGCGAGCAGTATATTCAGCAGAATCATCACCCCACGAATCTGAATGAATCACCGCGCCATTAGTGGCCGCCTCATACAATAACAAATCCACATCTGGAACGACCCACCCCTCACTTGATACAATATCTTGGAAGACTAGAGAACTGCCATGGGAAAGCGAAGAACCTGTAGTTGGAAGAGTCCCGTTTCTATAATCATAGACATCAAAGCAAGACAAAGTGCCAGCGACATGAGTTCCGTGCCGGTAATCACTATGCCCCTGAGTATCTCCCGAATCTATTGTTTCATTGAGCAATAGTAGTTTGCGATGGTAGAGGCCGGCAGGAGCTTCAGCATCACCCCCATTTTCACCTTCGGAGCCGAACTGTGAAACTGCAGTTGCATTTCTAAAACAAGAATGATCTGCATCAAGGCCAGAATCAGCAACTCCAACAACGACGCCACTTCCATTCAGCCCCAACTCCCAAGCAGGGTTTTCAGAGAAGCCCCCATTTTGGTGAATAGATGCAGATTGTGTGTTTCGGGCAAAGGTTTCCAATAAAGGCTCAACCCAAAGCAAACCATCAACCGCTAGTAATTGGGAAAAGAATTGCGGGTCATCGTACGCCCATTTTACGATCATAACCTGAGGAATCGGACTTGATAAGAATAATTCTTCACCATCCATTTCGATTGAAAACAATGCCAATTGTTGAGATAACTGCTGTGCAGCCACATCGGGTAATCTCGGTTCAAAGACCAAGCGAAGCATGGTGTCGGTGGAAGGCTGCAAGCCATCTAAACCAGTCTTGTATTGTGCTTGCTTTGCCTCATTAGTTTCAATATTCAAATCTAAATTAATATCTTCGCCGCTACTCCATACCAATAGTGTTGTTGGGGAAATAATTCTCAAAGGGGTGAGTCCATTATTTTTCACCACATTCCAATTGTCCTGGGTCCAATATCCCTCATTAAGAATTATCTCAATTTCTTGCCCTTCTCCCATAGCGATAGGAGAGCCTGTGTTATCAGTTAGAAAGGCAGTGGAAAGCGGCATCAGCAATATCAGCAATAGTATAATCGCTGGCCGCATAAACCTTGTCAAAACCTCAAACCATGTCAATCCCACGCCCATTTTCAATCATTTAGTCGCGCCATAGCGCTTAAGACGGGATTGCGAGTCGCCCCATTTGATGAAGGCCTATCGAATTTCAGGAATCGCCCCTTTCGGACGCATGCGCCAAGGATTCTCAATTGATATAGCAGCAAACGATGAAGCAGATGCTGAACATCGCGCGTATTCAATTATGGGTTCACGCCACAAAGCAAATCGCCGTTCAATCACTATTGAATCAGTTGCAGAAATTGATCCAAGAACATCCAAGGAATCACGCATTTTAGACCACTTCCGCGAGCAAATTGCAGCGGCAGGTGGACCAATCGCATCCGAAGAAGAGTGAGGTTGTCCGGCCGCGCCGGTTTTTCAACCCCGGCGGTCTACGAGGGGATGAGCGAAGATGGCAACGAGGGAAGAATTGCAAAATTTAGCTCGCATCGTCGAGGTAACTAAGGCTAGTTTTGACGAAGTAGAAAAGCAGATCGGCAAAGTCGAAGAAGTCATTAAAGAACATACTATCACTCTAGCAACACTCACCGAATTAGTTCAAGTTGGAACCAAGGGAAGTGCTGGCGCCCATTTTTCAATTGGCTCAGGAGTAACACTTCCATACAAACACGAAGGGCAACAAGAAGGCTTAGCGATGGTTGATTTGGGCAGCGGTATCTTCGGAGAAAAACCGTGGAGCCAAGCAATTGAAATTACCCAACAACGCAAAGACGACATCATACAACTGCGTAACGATTTACAGGTCCAAGCCCAAGCCCTAGAAGTGAAAGTCGGAGAGGCGGCAGAGCAATTTAATCAGGTGGCGATGGCCATTAAATCGCAGCCGAGTGAAAACAAATTACCTACCAAAGCCCCTGCCTTGGTTCCAATAAAAGAACAGGATGTAGAGGAACAACAATCGGAACAAGTAACTCGTCGCAGTGGAAAACGCCGCGGTGGAATGTTTGGCAATGAATTGACACTAGATGACTGAGGTATTTGCATGGGATTATTTGATAGATTCAGAAAAGTAGCCGAGGTTACTGATACAGAGGCATTATCCGCCGCTGCAGAATCAGATGAAGCCCAGCAAGCCCTACAAAATGCACAGCAAACTCAAACACCACAACCGGAACCGGTTGAGGAAGTAACAAATCAACAAGATGATGACTGGGACGACCTCGAAGAAGAAGTTGTTAGTGAAACAAAAGATGAGGAAGATGACTGGGACGATTTCGATGAAGAAGAAGAGATCGCTCTACCAGTTGAATTGACCAAGGCTCAAAGGAAATTACTTGAGCGAGAAAAAAAGGTTGCAGCAAAAGCCGAAAAAGCTCGACAAAAGCAAATCAAGAAGCGCGGTGGAGTTGAACAAGCACGCCCACAGGGTTCACGTGTTGATTTGTCTATGATGAGAACTACGACTGGGAGAAAACTGGTCAGTGTCGAATCAGCACCAAAGGGCTCTTCCAAGTCAGCAATCATCGAAACAGAATTCGGCGGTAAAGTCGAAGTTGAACTCGGTGGCGGTGTAGTTGAGCAAGGTGGAAGAGTAATCAAATCAGGAGATGGCCTTGATACCCTACTAGAGGAATTAGAGTGGGTATTACTAGAGTCTGATATTTCATCGGATGCAGTTTCGGCGGTAATAGATGCTTTGCGCAACACATTGGTAGGGGCGAGATTACGCAAAGGAGCAGACCTTTCCAAGGTCCTTGAAGCATCTCTTAAACGCGCTCTAAACAATTTACTTTCAGCTGGTTATTGGGATTTCGATGCTACGGTCCAATCCTATGTGGACAAGGGAGATTTACCAGTCGTCATAATGATGGTTGGGGTAAATGGAACTGGAAAAACAACTACGGCAGCAAAGATTGCTCACAGATTACAATCCCGAGGCCTATCTGTTATTGCAGCAGCAGGGGACACCTTTAGGGCAGGAGCAATCCAACAATTAGAATCACATTGTGAAACCCTGGGGATCCGTTGTATCTCCAGCCAACGCGGCGGTGATGCTGCTGCGGTTATCCGAGACGCCATAGATTCTGCAAAGGCAAAAAACATCGACGTCGTATTGGTTGATACAGCAGGAAGAATGCACAATAAAACAAATTTAATGAAAGAATTGAACAAAGTTAGGAGAATTGCAAATCCTCATTTGACTCTATTCGTAGGTGATGCTTTGGCAGGTAATGATGCAGTTGATCAAGCCAAGATGTTCCAAGAAATAATGAAGTTTGATGGCGCAGTATTAACAAAAATGGATACTGATGCCAAAGGTGGAGCAGGACTTTCTATCGCCTTCGCAACAGGACGACCAATCGTTTTCGCAGGCACTGGACAAGGTTATGATGACCTATTACAATTTGAACCAACTTGGCTTCTTGACCAGTTATTTGAATGAATAATTGAATCACAAAAAGCGATGAGGACAAAAACCTCCTATGCAAAGGAGTAATCATGGCGGAGATATTTCACGACGACGAAACGGCTCGATTTTTTCAATTAGTGCATCTATTCCAACGCTCAGCACTATTGCAAATGGGTCAATTACCAGATACGGAAGGTAATGTACATTACAATATGTCTGAGGCTAAAGAGGCCATTGACTTACTGACAATGTTGCAGAAGAAGACGAAAGGAAATCTCCAACCAGTTGAAACATCATTGTTGAATGGGATAGTTTCGGAACTACAATTACAATTTATGAAAGCACCAGCACTCTACAGGAAAATGCAAGAAGAAAAAAATCAATCGGAAGCGATGAGAGACACATTTGCAAATCCCCAACAAGGGCCGGTGGAAGATTTGAGCGGGTCGCAAGAAGAAGAGGAATGAACAATTTTCATCGCATGTTTGATGTGCAAGAATGGTGGCGTGAGTAATATGGCGTATGTGACCGAGGCAGAGGGAGAATCAACTCCGACCGTCCTTATCGTCGATAATAACCCAATGTCGATTACCAGATTGAGCAATATTTTCAAGGTCAAAGAATTCAAAATTGAAATCTGCGAAGATGGCGATAAAGCGGTTGATGAATACATTAGGTTAGACCCAGAATTAGTGGTTTTATCTCTAGACATACCATCATTGGATGGCCACTTAGCCGCTTTGGAAATTAGAGAGCATGGTGGCGAAGGGAGGATCATATTTGTTGCACCAAAGCACCAAGCGCAATTAGCAGCTGATGCAGCATATTCAGCAGGAGCGGTAGCATGGCTTCAAAAACCAGTCATCACAGCAGATTTGGATAAGATTTGGGAAACCGTTCTCGGACCAATTCCCGAAGCACCAGGATTAGCAGATTTGGATAGTTTATACCCCGAAGATCGCATCAAGCCAGAAGAAGATTCTGGGCCAATGCCTTTGCCAGGATTACCACCTCTGCCAATGCCAAACCAAGATGGAACATTGCCAGCTTTGACATTACCTCCATTAGAAATGCCATTATTGGTGGTCGAAGAGGCTGCCAACAAGCCAAAACGCAAGATAAAGGGCCTGAAGAAAATGCTATTGTTGATAGTGCTATTAGCAGGTGCTGGTGGCTATTGGTATTATCAAACAATTATGATGAACTCGCCGCTCTTTTGACCTCAGTCAAGGAATTCTTTTGTCCATTACAGTTTTCCATAGCGGTGGAATAACGGCTAACCAAAAACACACATAGTAGCCAAAGGGTAGTTGTGGAGACCCTTCCTGAGCGCGCAGATTCCACATTGGGTCACTGGCTTTTAGATGATGCGCGGGATGTAGAGGCAACTCCAATAAAGTCCACCGAGACCACAGTTTTCTGCTTTCCCAAGAATGCGCAAGCGTTTGTTTTTCTCCAACCACTGCGCGAAGACCATAGTGTTGTAAATAATTGACAAACTCTAGTAAAATTATTGCAACTGTGGCAGAAAGTAAGAAGGCTAATACTGCATCAAGACCAAGCCCATAGTAAAGTCCTATAACAAAGGAAATTTGAATCATCAAACCATGCAATATTGGGTTTTTCATTCCCTTACGTCCCTTATCCGAATGGGTTTTCCATGCCGCAATAAACTGAAGGGGGATCGTTTTGATAATTTGAGTCCACAACCCTCTGCCTTTAGGAGAAGAAGCAGGGTCCAATTCTGTCGCATAATTACGGTGATGGCCATGGTTATGTTCGGTTGTAAAATGCATATACATCACCCACAACAAATTGAGCCGCCCCATTCGCCAAATCAGTGACCCCTTTCTTCGATGTCCCTGCTCATGTGCATTGATAATCGCTGAAATACCACTGACAAGTCCAACCGATATTGCACCTACAATTGTTGTAATGATCAAACCGTCTAATTGCGCTCGGTACATTAGGGCAGCTAATGCTGAAACCGCGGCAATACTATGGCCGAAAAGTAAGATGTTCCATGGGACAGAAGAAGCTTCGCTCTTTCGACTCGGCGTGCCCTCGGGAGATAACAGGTCCAAGATCGGACCAATAATCAACCCCCAAATTATTCCACTCGCAGACCACCATCCGCCTTGTAATAATCCAGCGATTGTTACAATTGGTAATATGAATCCGAGCAGATGAGGTTTCCAACTCTCAATCCGCTCCTCCATGAACCAACCAAGCGAGCATTTGTATTCAACATGAAGGTTGAAATGGAATCAATACTTTCTTTGTTGAGAATAAACCAATGTTACATCATCGTAAATTTGTGTACCAGGGGGTCCCTGAGTAATACGCTTAATTTTAACTCCCGAATCACTGAGAATTGAAATATCTCCGCGTTGAATTTTTTTATTTATCGAGCGGTGAGACCTAATCGCCCACCAAATAACGGCCAATGGCACCGCTAATGAGAGCATGATTAGAACAAAATCTGTAAGATTCATTTGGGCTCAGGTAATTGCAGTGTATCCTAACAATTCAACGTTTGCAATTCAGCGGTTTAGTAATGCATGCCAAGAAACCTCGGCATACTTTGCCGCTTGTTGTGACGGGTTATCCGCCATGTGAATACCTGAGCCGACTATAATACAGTCTGAGCCAGCATTGATCGCTTGTGCAGGATCGCCATAGCGTTGACCCATTTCACCATCGCCAACCGCAAGGTTAACTCCTGGAGTCCAGATCATTTTCGCCTCACCAACCGTCTTGCGCAACTCTCGCAATTCGTCTGGCCTAGAGCCATTGCCAATGAAACCAAATACTCCATCATGTGTCTTTCCTTTCTCAACCACTTGAGCGGTATATTGAGGATTTAGTAAATTGCCCCGAGAAGACATTTGCGCTAATAACAAGACTCCGCCTTGCCTATTGACATCAGCCCATCCAGCTTGAAGTCCATCAACGATATCAGGTCCAGAGATTAGATGGGCGGTGACTAAATCAGACCAAGAACGTATATCATAAACACCGGCCATTTGATTCCGAGATATTTTTCCAATATCAGCGAACTTTCTATCTTCAAAAATTATCAAGTCAGCCGCTTCTGCCTTTGCACAGAACGCCGCCCAGGAATCAGCAGTCCAATCATCCACCAAGTCGACATGAGTTTTCAATGCTGCAATGTGCTGGCCGACTTCATCAATCAATTGATTGAGACCAGCCATGGTTGACCTATCGGCTGCCAAACAAACCAAACTTTGCTTACGGCAAGCCACTTCCATGTAGCGTCTAGCCATTGGCAAAGTGTTCTCCTGCCACCGCTTTCCCCACACCTGTGGCGCTTCCATGATACAGGCCAGCGACTCTTTGTCCTCAATCCTTGCGGCCAAATGACCTAGATTATTGGCTTATAGAATCTATTGAATCTACAAGTGTTTGTTGGTAATCAGTAAAAACAAAATCAAGTTCCTGTTCAACATTACCAACATCATATCCGATTTGCACACCCAGATTTCCTCGTAATTGTCTAATGGAAAGTTTGGGGTGGAAAACGGTCATCAAGTAAGCAAAAACCGAAGGTAATTTTCTTGTAGCCCATTTTCTCTCTGGTTTTAATTCCCTCAACGCCGCACCGATCTCATGCATCCACATACCTCGCTTATGGATGAGATAGCGTTCACCATCTTGGCCATTAGTCAGTGCGCTGACATGGGCTTTTGCAACATCTCTAACATCAACAAAATTGACATTAATTTTCAAAACGAACGGTGGACCGGAATAAAAATGTTGCAGATAAGACATCGAACCCATCTTATGTCTTTCAGACAATATTGGTCCGAAAACAATAGAGGGGTGGATGGTTATTAGCCGGGGTTTTGAATCTCTATCTTGACTTTCTACCCATTGACGCATTACTTTTTCAGCACCCGCCTTAGCAAGCCCATAGGGATTAGATTTGACAGTCGCATCGTCACACCAATCTGTAACAGAAAAGATAGTTCCGCTTTTATGTGATGTATTTCTAATAGCGGCAACCGAAGAAGTGTGAACAATTCTCTCAACAACACCTGCTTGTTGCAATGCTTTCACCAAATTACTAGTTCCTTCAATACTGGGGTCTACAATATCTTTCTGCGCGTCATTAGCTCCAACTGGGAGTGAAGCAGCGCAATGAATAATATCTTTACAATCAGAAACTGCACTACGAACACTGGCGAAATCTAGTAGATCCATTGTAACGATTTGAAGAGATGCGCCGTTTGCAACTGGAAGTGAATTAAGAAATATAGCATTTTTTGGGTTGCGTACAGTGGCGCGAACTTGTGCCCCGGACTGCAATAATTGCGCTACTACGTGGCTGCCGATGAAACCAGCAGCCCCTGTTACTAATACGGGCATGTAACGCCTTTCCATCAATAGTTCAATAATTTACAGGTTGAAATTATTAGCATCACATTGATGAAAGCCGCATTGCAGGGCAAAGTGATGCGCATAGCCTACCTGCTGGTCTCGCTAGTCCTACTGGGGCCGATGGCAGGGTGTTTTGGTGGAGACTTATCCGGTGCCATTGATGATGATAAAGAGGAGATGTATCCACCGATTTGGCAACGTCACAATCTTGATTGGAATTGGACTGATAGTTATTCTTACGTCCTGCAACCAGGACCTCATCATGCCTTAGAAGTTCAAGAGGCAACCTTTGAAGTGGACACTTCTCAGGTTTGGGAAACAGGCCCTTCAACCTCAAATATACATCTTTCATATTGGTTACCGTCCAACACGGAGATCGGCGACCAAGTCCCTGTGATCGCAGTAATCAGTCCATACTTTTCATTCGGCCAACAAGGCTCAGAGTCTGGAGCAACCAATGTCGTAGGTTCGGGGCGGGGCGAATTTATTTACGATAATTTCATTCCACATGGCTATGCATTCGCTCAAGTTTCTGTGTTTGGAACCGAGGAATCAAGCGGTTGTTTCGACTATCGTGGAGAAGGTGAAGGATGGGGAATTCATCAAGCAGTGGAATGGCTAGGAACTCAAAATTGGTCTAATGGAAAAGTCGGCCTATATGGGAAATCATACGAGGGTGCAACTCAATGGGAAGCTGCAGTACATGGTAGTGATTACCTTGCGACAATAGTTCCAATTTCAGGAACAACTGGATTACATCCTCTGCTTTACAAAAACGGTAGCGCAGAAGCACGAAGTCAAGTAATGCACATGAACTATTTTTCAAGCACCGTCGACTATAATGCTGAGGATTTAGATAACATATGTCCCGATATTGTCGAGGGATTCTTTGCAGGGCCAGTCACATACGGAATGGGAGAACTAGACCCGTATATGTCAAATTATTATGAGGAAAGAGAACATATTTCAAAGGCGCTAAACAACTACCAAGGTAGCGTTTATTGGGTGCAGGGGATGCAAGATTGGAATGTAGATCCACACCAAGTATTCCCCTGGTATCAGCAATTTAGAGATCAGGGTTTTGAAGTCAGAGGGATGCTTGGTCAATGGGAGCATAATTATCCAGACCAATGGAGTAAACATAACGCTCAAGATTCCGGCTATGGTGGTGAAGCGATTGACAACATGACGCGTTGGGATTGGGCCCAAGATTTGTTTGAATGGTTTGAATACTACCTCAAAGGAGTAGGGCCAAAACCCGATTTAACAGCCCAAATACAGCGAAATGATGGCCAATGGCGCATTGAAGAAACATGGCCGCCATTAGATGCACAATGGACAACACTAGATCTTTCTGAATGTAGCCAAACTGGAACAAGAGTAGGTGGCGCCCCAGTTATCGGAGGCGGGCTATCTACTGTGACCATGGAATGTGGGGCACTAGATGAGCAAATAGATACACTAATTTCAGGATTACTAACCTTGCACTTAGATGTAACAGCAGCAATGGATGGAGGGCAAATTTTTGTCGAAATGCAGGATGCTGAAAGCGGATTAAGACTTGGTCATGCCACTATGGATATTCGCTATTATCAAGGCGGAAGTGAGCCAACAACAGTCTTGCCAATGCAGTCTTTAACAATGCTAATGGAATTCCAAGCGATAGATGCAATATTGCCAGCAGGACATGGAATAAGATTGGTAATGACTGAAACTGGAGAAGATTATCTCGCTCCCGCCTGTGGAGTTTCATGCCCAATCACCGTTAACGGAGGGGCCTTTTCAATTCCACATCTATCACGTGATGATAGTAATGTTCTCATCACACCCCAAAGCGAAGAAGCAGCGAATAATCAATAGTTGCGACTATTGTGAAATATCTCGCAAAGCTCTAACCATATCAATTCTTGAAACCAAACCGACCAACCTACCATTTTTGGTTACCAATAATGCTTCTTCATTAGTTAACAATTCACGTGCTTCAGAAATAGAAACATCATAATTGACTACAACTGCATTTGCCTGCATTACACTTTGAACCGACCCCATAGTTTGTGCTCCATGGGTCAACAAGCTGGCTTCTGAAACCAGTCCGATTGGAGAGCCACTACCCGATATTACTGGTAATTGTGAAACATTACTACCAATCATTTTGTCAATAGCACTTTGAATGGTATCATCAGCAAATAAAGTGATCAAATCTTCAACCATGATGTCGTTAACAACATGTGGTTGGTCAGGAAATTGCAACCTATTCAAAGCACCCACTATTTTTTTCAGAGTCGAAGCGCGAGGATCTACACTTTCATTCTCAACCTTGGCGATGACAGATTGAGCAATACCAGATAATTGCGATAATTCAGTTTGGGTCAACCCTAATGATTTCCGACAGCGCTTCAGATGCTTGCCGGTAGGAATCTCCATGAGTGATGGCAAATAGTCGAAGCAAATTAGTTCACCGCAATTTCGGCGAGGAAATTACACTGCAGATAATCGTAACTTTCAAAATTAATCAATTGAAAATAGATGGACATTTTTTCTTATCATTTGCATAAGCCACCAAACATAAAATAACCAATATTATAGGCAAATGATTTACTTTAAGCAAAAAAGATATGCACTTATGCTAACAAATTTGAACAAAAATGAGCGTATGTTTGATATACCGTCTAGCCAACCAACCGTTTGATACCTATGATAGATAAAGCAAAACTGGAATATATTTGGCTCGACGGATACAGCCCGACACAAAACATGCGTAGCAAAACTTTGGTACGTGCTGATTTCGAAGGAACTCTTGAAGAATGCCCTATGTGGAATTTTGACGGTTCATCAACAAGACAAGCAGAAGGCAACTCATCCGACTGCCTACTAAAGCCGGTAGCAATTTATCCAGACCCACAACGATTCAGCGGTTTTCTTGTAATGTGTGAAGTAATGAATCCAGATGGAACTCCACATTCAAGTAATGGTAGAGCAACAATCGAAGATGATGATGAAGATTTTTGGTTTGGATTTGAGCAAGAATACTTCCTTATGGATGCAGAAACACAACTTCCTCTCGGTTTTCCAATGGGCGGTTATCCAGGGCCACAAGGAATGTACTACTGTTCAGTCGGTGGCAAAAATACGCACGGCAGATCTTTGGTAGAAGAGCACGCAGACCTATGTCTTGATGCAGGAATCAACTTTGAGGGAATCAACCAAGAAGTTGCCTGTGGTCAGTGGGAATTCCAAATTTTCGCCAAGGGTGCTAAGAAAGCTGGAGATGAGCTTTGGGTTGCCCGGTATCTTCTTGACAGATTGACAGAAAGTTACGGTTGTTATATTGAATATCATCCAAAGCCGGTTAAGGGCGATTGGAACGGTTCTGGAATGCATGCTAACTTTTCAGATGGAAAAATGCGTGATGAAGGAGGAGAGGCCCTGTTCACGAAAATATGCGAAGAATTCGGCAAGAATGTCAAGAAACATATGGATGTTTATGGTGAGTTTAACGACCAAAGATTGACCGGTCTGCACGAGACACAATCCATTGACCAATTTTCCTTTGGTATATCAGATCGCGGGGCATCCATCAGAATCCCTGTTACTGTTCCCGAAGATGGATGGGTAGGCCGTCTTGAAGACCGCCGACCTGCTTCAAACGGAGACCCTTACAAGATTGGAGCAGTAATCATTGAGACTACCAAGGCCTCTTACAACTGATCTCTAATTTCAGATTTATCTTCGCTTCTACGCACGCGTATTACGCCGATGAAAACTGCACCAATTACCGACAAGGTCATGATATTTGCAGCAACCATAGCAAAAGAATCTACAAGAATTCCATAAATTAGCCACATGGTTAGAGCGATTGCGACTACAGCAAATGTTGTTAGAGACAAACCATCATGACGTTTGTGAACCCATACTTGGATGATTTGTGGAATCCAAGCAATAATTCCAATAACGCCGGCTAACAAGCCAAGTGCCTCAACCATCATAGTAGCCATGGGCGATGCCAATAGCCCAACCCAAATCAAACCTTGTCTCACTTAGATCTTGGTTTCTCGCCCCATTCTGCGGGTGGCCTTGCAGCAAATACTTTGTTTACAGTGGCCCAATCTACCAATCGTCTTTCCTTTTCTCCTACAACATGCATTTCCAAGCATAAATCCTTTGCTAAAGTCGCTTCAATATTTTTTGTTCCATGAGATAATTTGACCCGACTTGGTCTTTTATTGAAGATAGAAAAGAAACCACGTCGATGAGTTGTTTGCACATTCAAATCTTCTTTTCGAAGCTTGAACCAATCATCTACGTCTGAACCTAATCCCAGTTGAATCAAATCTCCTTTCAAAGTTAATCCCCCATGTAATTCAATCTCATCCCAAGTTGAAAACCCTTCAACTGTTTGTAGGAGATCTTCATTCAATTCACCAGGGATAGTCGACTCTAATATTTTTATAAAATCTGTTTCATTAACCATTTCCTGCTTAAAATTCTTAGGGATTTTTGGCCATTCTAGCCTTTGATGAGTCATTGCAACGATGACTCTAACCTCTATGCTATCCGTTTGTTTTTGATTGATTCTCTGATGATGAATTTCGTTCAACATTCTCGCCTTTCTAGCGATTCTCTCAGCGACCGTACTATGGTTGTGTTCGCTACCATTATTACGATATTGAACAAATTCTTCATCACTATTAATCTCAAATCTTCCAGCCCAATGTTTCTGTTCTACCACCAGAAGGGTATTGCCTCCAACGATAACCAAGTCAATTTCCCTTCTCCCTCCATCAGCAGGATCTGGAATGCGCACAGATGCAAAAACATGCCACCCGTTTGCCTTTCCAGCAGCACGAGATAGTTTTTCTAAACGTAATTCAGACAATTCACCAGCGCGATGAGTATCGTCTGGAGGGTGCTTTTTACAGCGCGTTCTCCACCAATTAAATTGCTGTAGAAACGACAAAATAATCCCCCATAAAATCATCTAAATAATTCGTCTACAGAATTGACAATGATATCAGGCATTTGCTCTGCACCCGTTTCTAAAGAGTCAACATCATTCATTTGCGCTTCACCTGAAAGAACCAGAACTCCGACGCAGCCGGCGCGATTTGCCATCGCAATATCAGTGTATAATCGGTCACCAACCATTGCGCAACGGGCAGGATCTAATCCTAGTTCTTCGATTTTATGAAGAATCATTCCTGCATTTGGTTTTCCTGTAATATGAACTGGGTCGACCCCAGTTGTAGTCTTGAACATTGCAAGATATGCACCAACATCTGGCAACCCCCCATCTGGGCTAGGGCAGACCATATCGGGGTGACTTGCAACCAAAGGAATACCAGCGTGCATGTGTATGCTAGCGGTCATTATTTTGTCATATGTTAATTCTGTATCATAGCCCAGTACAACATATTGAGGTTTTTCAGACTTTGTTGCAATACCACAATCATGTAACATTTGGGCCATGCCATCAGTACCAACAAGCCAAGTTTCAGTAACATCGTTAGCCTGTAACCAGGAAAGTAAATCATGTGTTGAAAGTAGAATATCTTGTTGTTCAGCAGGAATATTAAATTTAATCAATTTCTCCTGATATTGGCTAACGGAACGGGATGAGTTATTTGATAAAAAGAAGCGACGAACTCCTCTATCTTCGCATCGCTGCAAGAATTCCAAAGCACCTTCAATTAGGTCACTACCAAGATATATTGTTCCATCTAAGTCTAAGAAAATCGCATCAATTTCCTCTAGCCGAGCATCCATAATATCACCTTAGAACATCAAAGTTTTAAACATAAACCAAGGAGAATGAAGATCTTGTTGAGCTTCTTTACTAGCGATCATTTCGGTCATCATATCTTGAAGCATTGGCTTTTTACTGGCCTTTTTTACGAACCAATTCAATAACCACGCCTTGCGACTCAACTTTTGCATTCTAAACGAATTGATTAGTTCAGGGCCCAATACCGCCCACAACTCTTTCTGATATTCTGAATGTTCTTTGCCTTCAATAATATGTCGGGCAGCCATTTCGCCACTAACCAATGCATTACCAACGCCTTCCCCACTAAACGGGTCAACAAGCGTTGCAGCATCTCCGACTAAACGGATGCCGTTAGCACTCGCTCTACGCGGTTGATTCTCTTCCGATTTACGCGGTGAGCCGAAAGGTAATTGCCAACCCTTTGAAGTTCCAGCAACAATAGTTGCATCAGCAAAACGCTCTTTGAAAAGAGGGTGATTTGCGATAACATCAGCTTGCAATGCCTTTAATTTCTTCTTTTGCTTATCCATCAGAGACATTACCATGCCAATACCAACATTGACAACTCCTTCAGAAACAGGGAATAGCCAAAAGTAACCAGGGATTACAGTATCAACAAAATGAATTTCAATATCGCCTGCAGAATCTCCAATATCTTTCACACCAGTCCAATACTCTCTATATCCGGCACAGTAGTGTGTACGGTCAACCATTTTTTCTGAATATGTATCTTCAACTAAACTTACAGCTACAGGGCAGCGATATCCAGCAGCGCCAACCAATTGGCGAGAATGGAATGTCAATTCTTCACCACCACGGCCGCCAACTCTCACCACAACTCCACTAGCATGTCGCGACTCTTTTGAGCCAGAGCCAGGGTCATCACCACCACAATCATCATCGTAGAGAACTTCTCTAACCTCGCCACCTTGCAAGACCATTCCACCAGCATCACGAACTAGTTTTTGACAAGCATCGAATAACAGATGATCAAATTGGGAACGTGGCAGTGAATAACCAGCCTCCATTTTTTCAACTTCTTCCTCTGGAAGAGGAACTCTAACGATATGTCCTTTTGGACTGGAGAATTTAATCCCAGTTACTCGAAAATGAGGAGTGGCCTCAAGAATTTCTTTGACCCCTAACTCTTGAACATGTCCAAGCGATTTTCCGCCAACTGCGTCGCCACATATTTTATCGCGTGGCCAAACACTCTTTTCGATGAATAGGACCTTCTTTCCACCCTTAGCAAGATATCCCGCAGCGGAAGCCCCACCAGGGCCTCCACCAACTACAATTGCGTCAAAAGTAGCGTTATTTTCAGGTGAAGGGCCACTGTCAATTGGTTGCTCCCACACACGCGGAGCCGACACCTTCTCATCGGACATATCAATCACAGAACACATTCACTCCTTGAGGCTATTTGTTGGCAACTATGGTAGAGGGAGATAATCCAACCTTCATTTTGATGCCATAGACTGGCTTTATCAAAAGCACTCATCAATTCAAAATGGCAATTCTTTATCGAGTCTCTCAGTCATCTCAAGATATCTATCAGTATGTTCAGTATTTGGTAAATTGATAACAAATTGCCAATAACGCCATGCGGCAATTGAAAGAGTTGCCAAACGATGTAAGGCTGGTAAAGCATTAATTTCAGCATCATTCAATTTCCTTATCGACTGATATCCAGATAGTAAAGAATCCCAGCGTTCAGATACCGGTTGACCATTTTCCCAACCAAATCCAACAAATGTCATAACCAAATCGAAAGCCAAGACATCATAACATATTTCTTCAAAATCAAGTAATGATTTGACCTTTTCTTTAGTTCCGATGACATTATCGGGAAATAAATCTCCGTGTATTATTCCCTTCGGCAAATCTTGACCTATGCTCTCAGCTAGTAGAGTGTTCTCAGTTTGTAGCATATTTAGAAAATCAGTCCAGCCATGAGTTTCGTTTGCGATTGAAAATAATTTCTCAAAAAGGGTATTACCCATTGAGAAATTACTCTTTAGGCCCTTAGGGGGTTTTAGCAGATGTAAATTGGCTTGGATCATGCCAAGTGAGTATAGTGACGAATGATTGGATTCTAGCCACTGTCCTTCTACAAAGGGCAGAAGTGTCCATGCTAAGCCATCTTTAATCATCATTAATTCACCATTCTTAAATTTGATAGGAGTGGCAGTCGGGACTCCATTATTAGCCAAATAAGATGTCATCGTTAGTAAATATTCAACTTCTTCTAGCGATTGTTCATTCCATATCTTCAATACTAGTTTAGTATTATCTTTTAGAGTCAAAATGTAGTTGGAATTAGCCCAGCCTCCTGCTAATTTTTCAATACTAAGTAATTCTGACAGACCTGTGGCTTCAACAATCGCTGAAGCGTCATCAAGTGATACTTCTGTGTAAGCCATATAGTGCCCCTAACTCAATTTCTTTTTCTTTTTATCTATTGGATACGCCGATATTTACAGAGATGAACCTTTCTTGCTATGGGTGCCCCCTGAGTCAAACCACATAAAACAGAGGTAAAATGACTTTTTGCCGAATTGAATTCTTTAAAAGGAGTGATGTATTGTGGAGTTTTAGAGGGACAGGCCCATCCTAAAATAGAAACTTGAAAACACTACCCATTGTTTGAGATATCAGAAAATACTAGATTATTATGTCAATTGAAGTAACACTATTCGGGTCCGAGAAAAGGGCCATTCCGCATGGCATTAGTTTGTCTACGCTGCACCACATGTGTGCGATAAGGGCAAGGATGTGTTGGGGTCTCTGGAACGAAGGATATCCGATTGCCAGAGTCTTAGACCACTATCCCTCCGGCGAGGAATATACTGTTATTCTAGATCATGACTCTCACGCCCGCATCATCAAAAAAGATTTTGCTAGAATTCGTTTAACTGAATTTGACTACCCCAGGCCAACTGAATTAGCGACATTTTTGATTGATTTGTTGAGATTGGAAAAAACAGGATTAATAGGTCGTTTCAGCATTTCTTATTCCCAATATGATTTCAGTTTTGAACGGGATAAATATATAGGTATCCGTTATGTTTTAATTCCCGATTTAAGTGACATACAAGAAGACTCTGTTGAATTGACTGATCTGTTATCTCTTGCAAAGATAGCAGCAAAGATTTGTCTGCCTAATCAGGTCAATTCATTCTCGCGATGTAAATCTATTGGAGAGATTCTATCTCTGATTGCAGGTTTGACCTTTCGTAAAGACAATACAACTGGGGCCGGTAAATTGATTATCAATCTTGATGAGGAAAATCACTCCATGTGGGTTGGATATAACAGCGAGAGATTTAGAATCCGAGCCAATCAACATGGCTATTTTATACCGTCAAAGAAGCCTGATCCCAAAGCACATGGTATCGAAATCCCGATTCAAATTTCCCCATATCCCGACCCTAATCTTGTGAATCCTTGGATTGAAAGAGCGCTTTGTTGGCAAGGGAAAACAAAAATCTGGAATGAGGGTAGTTCTGATGGTACTATTCGCAACTTGGTCGGAACGCTTGCAGCTGAATTTCGTCATGCTGAAAATTCCTGCTACAAATATGAGGTCGAATCTAATTATGATCTCAAGAAGGGGATTGCCACCATTAGAATCGAGCGTCGTGATGGGAATGCCAATGCGCATGATTTGTGGGAAGCAGCGGTACGTAACAGAGAAATGGATGTCGCTTTGAATTCATCCGAACGCGTATTTGAATGGAAAGATGGTGATATTTGGAAGTTGGAAAAAATCCACGAAAAAGATCCGTTCCTTCTAACGATTAAGTCCTCTCCAAAGAACGCCAAATTATCAGATTCAGGATATCTGAAACTGGCGAGTGTCCCGCAGAGGGCATTGATGACGAGGAAGGAGAAACTAATCAGGTCGGGAGTACGAAAAGAATCGATACGAAACCTACTTCAGCTACAGGTCAATACGAGAAATTCGGATGAATGGAGATTGTCTCAAAGACGTAACATCATGGCTCTTCAGGGACCACCTGGGACTGGAAAAACATGGACCGCCTGTCAGATTGTCAAAGATATTCTCAGGGAAAACCCCTGTGCTAGGATTTTGGTAAGTTCAAAGGAACATCTAGCTCTTGATCATCTTTCGAACCGCATCCGAGAAGCATTGGACAATTCTTTTGACGTAGTTCGAATTAATCATCGTGAATCTGATGTAGAACGCGACATTGATTCAGAGGTTTTGCCTGAAGCCATCACCAATCGAATCCTCAAGGATATCTCAATTTCCGAGAAGAATATGCGAGAAATCGGTAAGTTGGCTACATGGGTTGAGGACTTGGCTACTCGAACAGCCTCCGTTGTTTGCACCACTACCTTAGACCGTACGATGGAGAATTTACAACGTTCTGGCGAGACATTTGATTTCACAATCATAGAAGAAGCAGGGAAATCCTACCCTTCTGAGTTGATTGGCCCCGTGTCTATTTCAATGAACACCCTGATAATTGGTGACCATCTTCAACTCCCGCCATTTGAATTGCGTGAAATACAGAAAGCGATTGAAGATTGTATCAATGATGGGTTGAATAATTGGGATGACCGAGACTTCAGAAATAGTATTGAACGTGAATTGGTAGAGGTGTCAACACACCATGCGAAGCGTAAAGAATTCAATCCAACTAGTATTTCTGATCAGATTGAAGCATGGCTTCAGCCCTTCCAAACAATTCATATGATTACCAAGGGAGATGTACTCTCCAATCAATGGCGGATGTTCCAATCACTATCCGATTCAGTTGGTGAGATATTCTATGGAAAGTCATTCTCCATAAAGAAAATAAATAGTGTTGAGGATGATCAACTACCAGGTGTCTTTGGAGAATATGCTGAGAGACTTCTAATGGCGGATATTCCAAACGGTACAGAGAGTAATCGCACCAAATCATATTGCAACAAGGCCGAAGCCAAGTTTGCCGCCAAGCATCTTGAGGAACTTCTCAACAGTGGATGTGATGCCATCGCCATTACTCCATACAAGGGGCAAGTTGATGAAATTCGTGAAAATCTCCCGAAGAAATATCGCGACAATGTCAGAACAGTAGACGGTTTCCAAGGAAAGGAAGCAGATTTTATTCTCCTCAGTCTTGTACGCAGCAACAAGCGTACAGGATCATCCCGGAGATGGGGTTTCTTCCGTGACCCCCGCCGAATCAACGTAGCCCTATCTCGCGCTAGAGAAGGGCTTGTTGTGATTTCATCCATAGATCATATCGAGAATACTGATTGGGCGGAGGATGAAGGGCAACTATCAGAGTTCCTTGAATCGGTTCGTAATCAAGGAAAAATAATTCAGGAGGTGAAAAATTGAGTGGGGCTAGCATTATTCTCGAGATTCCAGTAGAGATTCTGCACACTGTTTTCAGAGTGGAGAAAGATGACCCTCTAAAACCAATCATGGATGTCATGAAATCAAACAAGATGATTGAATCAAACTCACAATCAGTGCATCGATTAGATGCACTCTCTCGATCATCTTCATCAATCTCCAAGATTAATGAATTCCCCACACCTGTAATGAGGGATTTATGGAAAGGAAAATATTGGACAATGAGGGAAAAAAGCCTCAGTCTTGATAGTGATATTACGGGTTCTATACATCAATTAGAGCCGATTCAAAGGTTAGATCTGAATAAACATGAAGGTAAAGTCAAGGATATGGCCGCCCCGTTTCTGGGATGGTTAGCAGGCAAATCACAAATAAATAGAAAGGATATTCTGAGTCATGTGCGACTTGAGAGTTTGGAGACATTTGGTGAAACCATCTTTTTGAGAACAAAGATATCGCAGAAAGAAGACCGAGCAGGGCGAAAATTCTGGGTCTATGAAGAAGGGCCTTTTAAGCAATTGATAGGAGATTATATTGATCAAGTACCCGGCTTTGAAATCGATGAGCGGAATGCGACAGAAAAGATGCATGAGTGGCCATATTCCCCCGAGGTAATGGCTCTTAGAGAACTTAGAAAGAAGGTTAAATTGTCCAAAATTTCAGATGCTAAATTGAGGGGGAATAAGAATAATTTACAATTAAAGAAAAAGTCTACCAAAGACCAAAATGTAGTTCTTAAAGAGGCAAAAAGTATTCTAAAATCTATCATGGACCAAATAAATGAAGATATGCGCCCCCGCCTCAATGAGGTGAAACAAATAGTTGGGTTTCGCCAGGATATGTGGGACGCTGCACAAGTGGTCATCAACTCGGCGGAGAGGCGAGTATTTGTTCTAACTTCGTTCAGTAACAAAAAATTCTTAGGAGATGTGGCAGATATGTTGGCGGAGGCTTCTGAAAGGAGTAGCCCTGAAATCCTACTATCCTTCGGTGAGCCCGACCGTGGCCGTTCTCCAGAGGACATTGAAAAGACGAATCGATATATCTCTACTCTATCTAAGGATAAACGACTCAATTTGAAAGGTGGAGTTTCTGCGATTCCCACTCATTCCAAGATAATCGTATCCGACACAGGTATGATTTTCCTCTGTTCATGTAACCTTTTTAGCGGTTCTTTTGATTCCGGTGTTCTCGAATCGGGACTATTAATCAAGGATGCAGAATGTGCAAGAACACTTATTGAAGCAGTAGATGATGAAAGATGGGTCCCTGAAACTATTAAAAAACAGTTTGGAGAGTTGTTTTCGCGAATCAAGGATATCAAGGACGACAAATATGGGCTTTTTGAATTAGGAAACAAAATTTCCGAAATAAAAACAAATATCAATAAAGGTGAAATTTGGTATGCAATTCCTAAGTTAGAGCGAATGTTATTGGAGATTTCAGAAAGACCGACTTGGTCGTTGATTAGAACACTTGAGCACCGCCCATTTATGGCGGATTGCATCAAGAAATTCGAGGATCGTTTGGTTATGGGGAGCGATGGATTGAGAAGTAATGGTTTAGATAAAGAATCTATCAGCGGGATTGTCAAACGTGCATCTAAGAATAATGCTACAGTTCAAATTTGGTGGGGTCGGCATGCACCAAAATCGAAAAGTTATGACGAGGCTGATGCTAGGGGCAGAAAAGAAGCAAAGAACCGCCTAGAACAATTAAGAGGCCACAAAGGATTATTCTTGATTCCAAGAACTTCCAATGAACCAATGGAAACACATGCTAAGATGTTTATTGTTGATGATTTAAGGCTGATGATTACTTCGGATAATACACTCTCATTCGGCGATACAGAAACAGAAAGAGGCGATGCGGGTGAATTAGGAATCGTGGTTGATCACCCGCGATTGGCCATCCAAACAAGAGGTTGTATGGAATTATGGCTTCCAGACGATGCTGTGGTCCCACGAGATAACACGAAATGGTGGTCTCTTCTCGGCGAAGGGGTAGGCATGCAAACAGATAATCCGTTTCAAAAAGTTCCACTTATCAATACATTAGATTCGCTGATTGAACGAGTCGAATCTAGTAACTTCTTGAAGTCTCGTTGGGAAAGAGAAGTAGAATCCGGTTCGAATGAGATTGAAATATTGAATAAATTGACATTAGGTAATAAATTCGGAATTTATTCCATCGCTGAATCCGTGAACTCAGCAGGAAACAAATCACGCTTGTCTGAGGAACAAATAGAAGAAGCTGTGATATCCTTGGCAAAGAAGAAAAGATGGAATATATCAATCGATGATTCGATTGATAATGCATTGATATCTGCACTAAGCCAATATAAATCAAAGTCTGGAAAACGTCCACATTTCATAATACAAGGTGGAAGGAATTACGAATTATCTTACAAATCTAAAGAATTACATATGCAATTTGATGAAGATTTTGTTTTACCATATCTAATAAAACACCGAGAGGAAGTCATCGATGAGTTAAATTCTCTTTTCGGATTCGAAATTGAAGTTTCATGGAGCCTCACAAGCAGTGGTAAAATGATGAATGATTTCTCCAACGCATTCAGCATCGAGGAAGAAATTACCCCGAAAATATGGGCGGAATCCCTTATTCAATTCATGAATGATCCAGATATTTTTGAATTCATTTCTGACCCATATAATCGAATGGTTACATCGGAACCTAAATTAAAACTCGGTAAAGGTGAGTTGGCCATATTTGTGGATGAGGAGTGCTATGAGTTCATTGAATGGGAGAAGCGAAAGGGTCAATTGTATGTACGAAGGAGGAGGGAATGATGTCAAGAGGTTCGGGCAAAGGGGGATCATCGCGTGGTCGAGGAAATTCGCGAAGACAGTCAATGTCCAAATCGCAAAAAGACCAACGATCTAATAGTATGAATCCCAACAACAATACCAACAAAAGTGGAAATGATAATCGTTCCAATCAGATGAATCCGAACAACCCTGCTCACGATTCTTCAAGGCAATCCTCTACAAGTTCAGGTCGATGGAGTCAGAGAATGGATGCGAAGAGTGCATCACGAATTCAAACTCACGCTGATAAAACCGACACAAATCAAGATTTCAAGGCTAGAGCACAATCTGCAGCTGAAAAGAATGAAGATGAAAATAGTTGATGAAGCTTCAGCGATTGTTCATTCCATATCTTCAATACTAGTTTAGTATTATCTTTTAGAGTCAAAATGTAGTTGGAATTAGCCCAGCCCCCTGCTAATTTTTCAATACTAAGTAATTCTGACAGACCTGTGGCTTCAACAATCGCTGAAGCGTCATCAAGTGATACTTCTGTGTAAGCCATACAATATCCCTAGTTGCATTTTCTTTTTCTTTTTATCTATTGGATATGCTGATATTTCAGAGACGAACCCGCCTTCCAAATCATTTATTTGAATTTAGAATCGCCTTCAAGAGATTTTTTTCCTGCGAAAGAAACAAATGCTATCGGGCACGTAGTATACTTCATGAAGAAGAGCATATTATTGAGCTTGCTATTATTAATGTCTGTATTTGTGGGTTGTCTTGGCGATAATGACCCGGTTCTTGGAATCGGTGGTCAAGTCGATGGCTCTAAAGAGGGCGGAACCTTTAATTGCACTCTACCAAACACAATTTCGACATTCCAATTGGGAACTATTGATGACTGGGATCCTAATATCGCAGAGTCTCCATTGCCCAATGTTCCTACTAACCTAATGGGAATTGTATTTGTGTCGAAAGATACCGACAGTGTATTTAACGAAGCTCCTGTTGTACATCATTTCAGTAATCTTGGCGGACAATTAATTGTTGATGCCAAGATAACAATTCAGACCCGTACTATTACTGGCATGACTCCGAATTCAGATATTCTTCAGTTGATGTTCCACAATGATATGAATCTATACCCAACTTGGAATATTCCGATCGGGCAAACAGCAGATTCTCCATATGGTATGACTGAAGTTCTGCATCTAGATGAGTTACCAACGAGTGGAGCAGGCGACCTATCTACATTAGTCGCTGGCACTACAAGCCTAACTTCAGCACTAAACACACTCGGATATATCGACATAGTCGTTTCAAACGCTCAGCAGGTAGATTATGTTGAACTTGAGTTATGTGTTCGACCCCCACCCCCTCCTTCAGGAGGTTCCTTTGATTGCCCTGCACCGCACTCAAGTTTCAGTTTCTTTTTAGGGACAAATGACAATTGGGACCCTGCTATTGCAGAATCCCCACTACCCATAGTCACCTCAAACCTTTTGCAAATTGCAACATATACGAAGGGTACTGATGATGATATGAATGAAGCATCAGTTACTCATCAGTTTGGTAGCATAGCGGCATTTATAATTGTAGATGCCTCATTGACAATCCAAACACGAACAATTCCAACCGAGGCTCCAAATATTGCCAATCTAATTTTATTATTTAGTGATGACATGACGGCATATCCTCCTTGGGAGATTTCAATTGGACAAGCAGCAGATGCTCCATCAACGCTGACTGAAACATTACATCTTGATGAATTGCCTACAAGTGGAATGGGAGATTTGTCATTATTGGCCGCAGGTAGTACAGATATAATTTCGATACTAAACACACTAGGCTATCTAGATATTATTGTACAAAATGACCAGGAGGTTGACTATGTTGAATTAGAGATATGTATGGATAAGACTTGGATCCCAGATACACTACCAATGCCATGTGAAGATTGGGAAAATCCACTTTCATCATCATATTTAGCAGGCGATGTGATTGAAATAATTCACGGAGATGTCGACGCCTTTGACCCCGCTATAATTGACCCTGCTCCACAACCACGCGATTCTTTAGTGGGTATTATCGACTGGCAAACGAACTCGTATGCAAGAGTCGGCTCGAACTCGGCGGTCCCACCAGTTTGGTCTAGTTGGGGTGCAAACAACGGTCAAGCGACATTATCGACTTTCGATGAAGTATATGCCAATAAGATGCTGATGACCAGTTTCACCGGATTACCAAACAATATCGTCGATGCTCGCATTGACTTTGGAGTTAAGTTTCTTGGGGGGGGCTAATCTAGAAACAGATAGTATCCATCTAGGGTTTACTCAAGAAATGGCAACACCCGCAACATACCCTTATTATAACTCTGATACTATTACTCAGGGCGATTACTGGGATAAGACTGCGCCAACAGTTTTGGATTCAACATTCGGTACACAGAACCAGATACTCACTTATCCATATACTTCAATTTCTACTCAGATGAACACAGCAGGTGGCCTGACAATATCTCTGCATCTAAGTCATCTACATGCCTCAAGCCATATCTTTGATTCAGCTACATCATTGAATTACGGAACTAACAGTATTATTCAAGAAATGAACGATCAAGGTTTCTTGGATTTCTTAATTCAAGATGATACCAGTGTGGATTATGTTGCACTAAAATATTGTGCAGGAGACTTTGATACTGATGGCGATGGCCAACTTGATGACACTCAAGATTTAGACAACGATAATGATGGAATTTCAAATGCAGATGAAGGAGATGCAGACCCGGACGGAGACCAAATTCCAAATCATCTAGATGATGATAGTGATGGCGATGGCATTCTAGATTCAGTTGAAGGAAATGTAGATACCGATGGAGACGGGATTCCAGATTTCTTAGACTTAGATAGTGATGGTGATGGTATTCCAGATTCCGTAGAGGGAACTGTTGATACCGATGGAGATGGGATACCAGATTACCTAGACTTAGATAGTGATGGCGATGGTATTCCAGATTCTGTAGAAGGAGTTGTAGATAGCGATGGAGACGGAATTCCAGATTATATCGATTCTAGTCAAGCATTAGATAGTGACGGAGATGGTATTCCAGATTCCGTAGAGGGAACTGTTGATACCGATGGAGACGGGACTCCCGATTACCTAGATACGGATAGCGACGGCGACGGTATTCCAGATTCTGTAGAAGGAAATGTAGATAGCGACGGCGACGGAATTCCTGATTATCTAGACCCGGATAGTGATGGCGATGGTATTCCAGATTCTGTAGAA